>NZ_JBFULI010000004.1:0-192603 GCF_056400405.1 Pseudomonas sp. P5_B3
TTTCACAATTCTGTCATATAGGCTAAAAACCCCCGAAAACACGAAGGCCGACCCAAGGGTCGGCCTTCTACGCCCTTCTACTTACAAGCTAGGGAAGGCGAACTGCGAAGCTTCATGGCTCGCACGCTGCGGCCAGCGCTGGGTGATGGCCTTGCGGCGGGTATAGAAACGCACGCCATCCGGGCCATAGGCGTGCAGGTCGCCGAACAGCGAACGCTTCCAGCCGCCAAAGCTGTGATAAGCCACCGGCACCGGCAGCGGTACGTTGACACCGACCATGCCGACTTCGATCTCGTCGCAGAACAACCGCGCCGCTTCGCCGTCACGGGTGAAGATGCAGGTGCCGTTGCCATATTCGTGATCGTTGATCAGTTGCATGGCTTCTTCCAGGCTGTTGACCCGAACGACGCACAGCACCGGCCCGAAGATCTCTTCTTTATAGATACGCATTTCTGGCGTGACGTTGTCGAACAGGCAGCCACCCAGGAAGAAGCCTTCCTCGTGGCCAGCCACGGTCAGGCCACGGCCGTCCACTACCAGCGTCGCGCCGGCGGCTACGCCGTCTTCTACATAACCGCTGACCTTGTCGCGCGCCTGGCCAGTCACCAGAGGCCCCATGTCCAGACCGCAGGAAGTGCCGGCACCGATTTTCAGCGCCTGGATTTGCGGAACCAGTTTGGCCACTAGAGCATCTGCGACCTGGTCACCGACACACACGGCCACGGAGATCGCCATGCAACGCTCGCCGCAAGAACCGTAAGCCGCGCCCATCAGTGCGCTGACGGCGTTGTCCAGGTCTGCATCCGGCATCAGCACGGCATGGTTCTTCGCACCGCCCAGGGCCTGAACGCGTTTGCCGCGCTTGGTGCCTTCGGAATAGATGTATTCGGCAATCGGCGTCGAACCAACGAAGCTCAGCGCTTTGACTTCCGGCGCTTCGATCAATGCATCCACCGCGGTCTTGTCACCATGCACCACGCTCAGTACGCCTTTAGGCAGACCAGCCTCCAGCAGCAACTGGGCGATCAACAGCGTCGAGCTCGGATCACGCTCGGACGGCTTGAGGATAAAGCAGTTGCCGCAGACGATCGCCAGCGGGTACATCCACAACGGCACCATGGCCGGGAAGTTGAACGGAGTGATACCGGCAACCACGCCCAGTGGTTGGAAGTCCGACCAGGCATCGATGTTCGGTCCGACGTTGCGGCTGTATTCACCTTTGAGGATTTCCGGAGCCGCACAGGCAAACTCCACGTTCTCGATACCGCGCTTCAGTTCACCGGCCGCATCTTCCAGAGTCTTGCCGTGTTCTTCGCTGATCAGTTGAGCAATACGCGCCTCGTTTTGCTCCAGCAGTTGCTTGAAGCGGAACATCACTTGGGCACGCTTGGCCGGCGGCGTATTGCGCCAGGCCGGGAATGCAGCCTTGGCCGCGTCGATGGCGCTCTGGATGGTTTCGCGGGTCGCCAGCGGCAACTTGTGAATAGCCTGGCCGGTAGACGGGTTGAACACATCAACCGCGCGACCGTTCTCGGTCACCAGTTCGCCATTGATCAAATGCGGAATAACGCTCATGGAAGCTCCTGAAAAGTTGTCCACAGGCGCTCGCTTCGGAGCGCCTGTTGTTTGTAGGTATATAGAAGGAGAAATCAGTCAATCTTGCTCAGCACTTCGCCGACCGCGTCGAACAGACGATCCAGGTCCTGCGGCTTGCTGTTGAAGGTTGGGCCGAACTGCAGGGTGTCGCCGCCGAAGCGCACGTAGAACCCGGCTTTCCACAGCGCCATGCCGGCTTCGAACGGACGCACGATGGCGTCGCCGTCACGCGCTGCGATCTGGATCGCGCCGGCCAGGCCGTAGTTGCGGATGTCGATGATGTTCTTGGTGCCTTTCAGGCCATGCAGCGCATTTTCGAAATGCGGCGCGACTTCGGCCACGCTCTGCACCAGGTTTTCCTTTTGCAGCAGGTCGAGTGCGGCAAGACCCGCGGCGCAAGCCACCGGGTGCGCGGAATAGGTGTAGCCGTGGGGGAATTCAACCGCGTATTCAGGCGTCGGCTGATTCATGAAGGTCTGGTAGATCTCGGAGCTGGCAATCACCGCACCCATCGGGATTGCACCGTTGGTGACTTGCTTGGCGATGCACATCAGGTCCGGGGTCACACCGAAGGTGGTGGCGCCGAACATGGTGCCGGTACGACCGAAACCGGTGATCACTTCGTCGAACACCAGCAGGATGTTGTGCTGGTCGCAGATTTCACGCAAACGCTTAAGGTAACCCTGTGGTGGAACCAGTACGCCAGCGGAACCGGCCAATGGCTCGACGAACACAGCAGCGATGTTCGATGCATCGTGCAGTTCGATCAGTTTCAGCAGTTCGTCAGCCAGGGCGATACCGCCCTGCTCCGGCATGCCACGGGAGTAAGCGTTGCTTGCCAGCAAAGTGTGCGGCAGGTGGTCGACGTCCATCATCGCCTGACCGAACAGCTTGCGGTTGCCATTCACGCCACCGAGGCTGGTGCCGGCGATGTTCACACCGTGGTAGCCACGGGCACGGCCGATCATTTTGGTCTTGGTCGACTGGCCTTTCAGACGCCAGTAAGCACGCACCATCTTCACGGCGGTGTCAGCACACTCGGAGCCCGAGTCGGTGAAGAACACGTGGTTCAGGTTGCCCGGGGTCAGGTCGGTGATTTTCTCAGCCAACTGGAAGGACAGCGGATGGCCGTACTGGAAGCCCGGCGAGTAATCGAGGGTACCCAGCTGCTTGGCGACCGCTTCCTGGATTTCCTTGCGGGTGTGCCCGGCGCCACAGGTCCACAGACCGGACAGCGAGTCGTATACCTTGCGGCCCTTGTCGTCGATCAGCCAGCTGCCTTCGGCGCCAACGATCAAGCGTGGGTCGCGCAGAAAGTTACGGTTGGCGGTGTAAGGCATCCAGTGAGCATCGAGCTTGAGCTGGCTGGCCAGGGAAGTCGGGGCGTTTTCAGGCTGGTTCATGGGCGAAACCTCGCAAGGCAATAAGCGGCGTAAGGATTGAAAACCGTTGTTGCAGCTAAATTGCCACGGAGATAAAGTCGGTGAAATGCAACTCTTCTAATGTTCAGTCAGCCCATTACTAAACTTTTGAGTAACCCGCATGAGCACTCGCCGTCCCGATCCGCTGGCCCAGGTCAGCGACTTTGATATTCGCCTGCTGAGGATCTTTCGCAGCGTGGTGGAATGCGGCGGCTTCTCCGCGGCGGAAACCGTACTGGGCATCGGGCGCTCGGCGATCAGCCAGCAGATGAGCGATCTGGAGCAACGTCTCGGCCTGCGTCTGTGCCAACGTGGACGTGCCGGGTTTTCCCTGACAGAAGAAGGCCGMGAGGTCTATCAATCGGCGTTGCAACTGCTAAGTGCACTGGAAAGCTTCCGTACCGAGGTCAACGGCCTGCACCAGCACTTGCGCGGCGAATTGATCATTGGTTTGACGGACAACCTGGTCACCCTGCCCCACATGCGCATCACCCATGCCCTCGCACAATTGAAAGAACGCGGCCCGGACGTGCAGATCCAGATCCGCATGATCGCGCCCAATGAAGTCGAACAAGGCGTGCTCGACGGTCGCCTGCACGTCGGCGTGGTACCGCAGGCCAGCGCACTATCGGGGCTGGAGTATCAACCGCTGTATAGCGAGCGGTCGCTGTTGTACTGCGCAGTCGGCCACCCATTGTTTTATGCCGACGACAAACAACTGGACGACGAACGCCTGAACAGTCAGGACGCCATTGCACCCACCTTCCGTTTGCCGGCAGAGATCCAGGCCCACTACCAGGCGCTCAATTGCACCGCCAGCGCCTCGGACCGTGAAGGCATGGCGTTCCTGATCCTGACCGGACGCTATATCGGTTACCTGCCGGATCACTACGCGAGTCTTTGGGTGCAGCAAGGTCGATTGCGCGCGTTGAAAGCGAAAACGCGCTTCTATGACCTGAGCCTGGCGTCGGTCACACGTAAGGGGCGTCGACCCCATCTGGTGTTGGAGAGTTTTCTCGAGAGTCTTGCGGCGACGCGTTGAATTGCATAATTGAAGAAGTCCTGTGGGAGCGCCGCACCGTCGCTCCCACAGTAGATTGGTTTTGCCCCAAATACTTGTCTGTAGCCTGCGGGTACGCTATCAACGCACAGGTTGCACCCACTCATCTTCTCGGAAGTGCCTATGACCTTTGAAGTCCCAGCCCACGGCGCAAAACCCCTCAGCCGCATTCGTCAGAAAAACGAAGAGACCATCATCAAAGCCGCCGAAGACGAGTTCGCCCGTCACGGGTACAAAGGCACGAGCATGAACACCATCGCCCAGAATGCCGGGTTGCCCAAGGCAAACCTGCATTACTACTTCACCAACAAGCTCGGTTTGTACGTGGCGGTGCTGAGCAACATCATCGAGTTGTGGGACAGTACCTTCAACACCCTCACCGCCGAAGACGATCCGAGCGAAGCATTGACCCGTTACATCCGTGCGAAAATGGAGTTCTCCCGACGCCAGCCACAAGCCTCGCGGATTTTCGCCATGGAAGTCATCAGCGGCGGTGAATGCCTGACCGAGTATTTCAACCAGGATTATCGCACCTGGTTTCAGGGCCGTGCGGGCGTGTTCCAGGCCTGGATCGACGCCGGTAAAATGGACCCGGTCGACCCGGTGCATCTGATCTTCCTGTTGTGGGGCAGCACCCAGCATTACGCCGACTTTGCCACGCAGATCTGCCGCGTCACCGGGCGCACCAGGTTGACCAAACAGGACATGGAAGACGCCGGGGACAACCTGATCCGCATCATTCTCAAGGGCTGCGGCCTGAAACCTGCCATCTAAGTAGCCATTCAGGTACGTATGCCATTTACCCTCAGCGGTTTTTGCGAATACCGCGAAGAGATTCGCAAGAGCCGCTTCATTACCTTCGCCGCRCCAGTCTCCACCCCGGCCRAGGCCCAGGCGTTCATTGAACAGCACAGTGACTTGAATGCCTCGCACAACTGCTGGGCGTGGAAACTCGGCGATCAGTATCGCAGCACTGATGATGGCGAGCCCGGCGGTACGGCCGGCCGGCCGATTCTGGCGGCGATCGAAGCGCAGGATTGCGATCAGGTCGTGGTGCTGGTGATTCGCTGGTATGGCGGCATCCAGCTGGGCACCGGTGGGCTCGCCCGGGCCTATGGCGGTGGTGCAAACAAATGCCTGCAAGCGGCACCGAAGATCGAGCTGATCAGCCGGGTGCAGCTGCGTTGCGCTTGCGGATTTGCCGAATTGACCCTGGTCAAGCTACGGGTGGCTGAGGCAGGCGGGTTGGTTGTGGATGAAACCTTCACCGCCAATGGTGTCGAGTTACAGTTGGCCGTGGGTGATGCGCAAATCGACATCCTCCAGTCACAACTGGCCGATTTGAGTCGTGGACGTATTTTGTTGCAGCAGCGCTAAAAAGCTTCAGCACAAGCTGCAATCTTTTGGGGCACGCTGCTTTTTCACTTATTCCATATTTGCCCACATCTGCTGTGCACCCGGCTGTGGATAACCTGAGCACATACGGCTGTAACCCTTGTGTCATACGGCTTTGCGGACTTTGCTCAATTTTCGTCCTATTTGCCATCAAGCACATCAAATTCAAATAAAAACAGCCAGTTACAACGGTTTATCGCCTTTAGAAGAAAGCCACTCAGTGCTTATACCCATGCTTTGAGCTTGCGCACAAATACTGTGGAGCAATCTGTGGATAACCCGTTCATGGCCGTCTCGACGCCCTGCACGGTATGGCGTGTGGTCGGTTGCTCATTTTTTGAGCAAAACCGCACGAGCAAAATCGGGGCTTGATTTGCACCATTGCCCCCATGTGGTGCCGGACTCTGCGTGGCACATATGAAAGCCGCGTACTCAACGCCTCTGCTCGCTGGACTTCGACATTTTCCTGACCAGATGGCCAGAAAATTGCTTTATCCACAGGCACAAGTCCAATAGCACCGAGCCTGTCATGCCCAATCACGCTCTAATCCTCGATCCGGTTCCGCGCCTGCAACTGCGCAGAATCAGCAAACGCTATCCCGGTTGCCTGGCCAACGACGCCATCGACCTGACCAYTGCCCCTGGCGAGATCCATGCCCTGCTCGGTGAAAACGGCGCGGGCAAAAGCACGCTGATGAAGATCATCTACGGTGTCACCCACGCCGATTCGGGCGAGGTGATCTGGCAAGGTCAGCGGGTGAGCCTGCGCAACCCGGCCCAGGCGCGCGGTCTGGGAATCGGCATGGTGTTCCAGMATTTTTCGCTGTTCGAAACCCTGAGCGTGGCGCAGAACATTGCCCTGGCCATGGGCGCGGCGGCAGGCACACCCAGACAGCTTGAGCCGAAGATTCGCGAAGTGTCCCGCCGCTACGGCATGACGCTGGAACCGGAGCGACTTGTCCACAGTCTGTCGATCGGTGAACGGCAAAGGGTGGAAATCATTCGCTGCCYGATGCAGGACATCCGTCTGCTGATTCTCGATGAACCGACCTCAGTGCTGACTCCGCAGGAAGCTGACGAACTGTTCGTCACCCTGCGCCGGCTCGCCGCTGAGGGCTGCAGCATTTTGTTCATCAGCCACAAGCTCGGGGAAGTCCGCGCGTTGTGCCATAGCGCGACGGTACTGCGCGGCGGACGGGTGGCCGGGCATTGCCTGCCGGCCAAGTGTTCGGATCAGCAGTTGGCGCGGTTGATGGTCGGTGAAGCGGCGGAGTTGATCGCAGACTATCCGAAGGTTACCGGAGGTGATGCGTTCCTTGATGTCCGTGGCTTGTCCTGGCACAACCCGGACCCGTTTGGCTGCTCGCTTGCCAACATCGACCTTGAAGTGCGCCGTGGTGAAATTGTCGGCATCGCCGGTGTCGCCGGCAATGGCCAGGATGAGTTGCTGGCCTTGCTCAGTGGCGAAGAGCTACTGCCTCGCAACGTCAGCTCGACGATCCGTTTTGGCAAGGAGCCCGTCGCCCATTTGCGCCCCGATGCACGCCGCCAACTTGGCCTGGCATTCGTCCCTGCCGAACGCCTGGGACATGGTGCGGTGCCAGAGTTGAGCCTGGCGGATAACGCGCTGCTGAGCGCTTTTCAGCAAGGATTGGTGAGTCACGGTCTGATTCTGCGCGGCAAAGTCGAAGCGCTGGCCGAGGAAATCATCCGTCGCTTCGGTGTGAAGACGCCCGATAGCCAGACTCCGGCCCGCAGCCTGTCCGGCGGCAATTTGCAGAAATTCATCCTCGGCCGGGAAATCCTTCAGCAACCCAGACTGCTGGTCGCCGCGCACCCGACCTGGGGGGTGGACGTCGGCGCGGCCGCCACCATTCACCGCGCACTGATTGCCTTGCGCGATGCCGGCGCGGCGATCCTGGTGATCTCCGAAGACCTCGACGAATTGTTCCAGATCAGCGACCGCCTCGGTGCCTTGTGCGGCGGTCGACTGTCCGCGCTCCACGCCACTGTCGATACGCGCCTGAGCGATGTCGGCGGCTGGATGGCCGGCCAGTTCGACACCCCTCAATCACTCGCATCCGCCACGCGCTAACGGAGTGTCACATGCTGCTTTCCCTTGAACCCCGTGGCCAGCAATCGCGCCTGATGCTGTGGTGCTCGCCATTGCTGGCGGCTGCACTGACCCTGGGCTGTGGATCGTTGTTGTTTATCGCACTCGGGCACGACCCGCTGTTGACCTTGCACACACTGCTGATCGCGCCGGTCAGCGACCTGTATGGTGTCTCCGAATTGCTGGTCAAAGCCCTGCCGATTCTGCTGTGCGCATTAGGCCTGGCCGTCGCCTATCAGGCGCGCATCTGGAACATCGGCGCCGAAGGTCAACTGCTGCTCGGTGCGTTGGCCGGCAGTGCACTGGCAGTGAACATCATTGATATACAAAGCCGCTGGGCACTGGTGCTGATCCTGCTCACGGGCTCCCTGGCGGGTGCCGCGTGGGCCGGCCTGACGGCGTGGTTGCGTACACGCTTCAACGCTAATGAGATCCTGACCAGCATCATGCTCAACTACATCGCACTGAACCTGTTGCTGTTCTGCGTTCACGGCCCATTGAAAGACCCCGCGGGATTCAATTTCCCCGAGTCAGCGATGTTCGGTGACGCCAGCCGCTTGCCGCTGTTGATGGAGGATGGCCGGGTGCATGCCGGAGTGTATTTCGCCCTGCTCGCGCTAGTGGCGGTTTGGGTGTTGTTGCAGAAAAGCTTTGTCGGTTTCCAGATCAAAGTGCTCGGGCTGGACAAACGTGCCGCCGGTTTTGTCGGCTTTCGCGAGAAGCGCCTGATCTGGCTTGCGCTGTTGATCAGCGGCGGCCTGGCAGGGCTTGCCGGGGTGTGCGAAGTCACCGGCCCCATCGGCCAGTTGGTGCCGCAGGTCTCGCCGGGCTACGGCTACGCGGCGATTACCGTGGCGTTTCTCGGCCGCCTGAATCCTGTCGGCATCCTGTTTTCCAGCCTATTGATGGCGCTGCTGTACATCGGCGGCGAAAGCGCACAAATGAGCCTGAACCTGCCGCAAGCGATCACCCAATTGTTCCAGGGCATGATGCTGTTTTTCCTGCTGGCCAGCGATGTGCTGATTCTCTACCGACCGCGCTTGAACCTGCGCTGGACCCGCCGCGCCCAAGCCACCGCCGTACAAGCAGGAGCGCTGTGATGGATATCGATCTGCTGAGCAATATTTTCTACGCCATGGTCCGCTGCGGTACGCCGTTGCTGCTGGTGGCGCTGGGGGAACTGATCTGCGAGAAAAGCGGCGTCCTCAACCTGGGCCAGGAAGGCATGATGCTGTTTGGCGCGGTGATCGGTTTCATCGTCGCGTTCAATTCCGGCAACCTGTGGCTCGGTGTGTCGTTGGCGATGCTCGCCGGGATGTTGTTGTCGTCGTTGTTTGCGCTGGTGGCGCTGGTGTTCAACGCCAATCAGGTGGCCACCGGTCTGGCCCTGACGATTTTCGGCGTGGGTCTGTCGACCTTCGTCGGTGCGGCTTGGGTCGGCAAGCCGCTGGCGGGGTTTGAGCCGATGGCGATTCCGTATTTSAGTGAGATCCCACTGATCGGGCGGATGCTGTTTGCCCAGGACCTGTTGGTGTATCTGTCGTTCGCGTTGTTCGCACTGGTGGCCTGGGTGATTCTGAAAAGCCGCATCGGGCTGATCATTCAAGCGGTCGGCGAAAATCCCGACGCTGCCAGCGCCATGGGCTTGCCGGTTTTGGTTGTACGCACGTTGGCGGTGTTGTTCGGCGGCGCAATGGCAGGGTTGGCCGGGGCTTATCTGTCCCTGGCGTACACGCCGATGTGGGCGGAGAACATGAGCGCCGGGCGCGGCTGGATTGCCCTGGCGCTGGTGGTGTTCGCCAGTTGGCGGGTGTGGCGCCTGCTGCTCGGCGCCTACCTGTTCGGGCTCGCCAGCATCCTGCACCTGGTGGCGCAGGGGTTGGGGCTGGCAATTGCGTCCAGTCTGCTGGCGATGCTGCCGTATGTCGCGACCATTGTGGTGCTGGTGCTGCTGTCACGGGATGCGCTGCGCACACGGTTATATGCGCCGGTGTCGTTGGGGCAGCCGTGGCAGGCTGGGCATTAAGGGTTGCCTGATCTGGCCTCATCGCGAGCAAGCTCGCTCCCACAAGGATAATGCAGTACCTGTGGGAGCGAGCTTGCTCGCGATGGCGTCCGCACTGGCAACACCTGAGCCACGCCCCACGCCAATTCAAACACCAGAAAAACCACCAGAATCGAACTCACGCCATGGATCAGGGCATAGGCCTGCCAGGCCGAGAACAGGAATCTGCCCACGGCGTCATACCGCCCATAAACCTGCTGCGGATCACGAATCCGCAGCACCGACCATACGCAGACAATCGACCCCAGCAGATTCGCCATCAACATGTGCGCCGGTTCGAACGGTGGCAGCTCACCGGGCAAACTCAACGCCTGACTCACGCCCATCAAAACCCCATGCAACGCTGCAAAACTCCACGGCGTGACAAACGCGAGCATCACGATCAAGTCATACCAGGCACTACCTTGCACCAACCGGCGATATTGCGTTGTAGTCCACATCGACATTGCTCCATCAATTCAGGGAGCAACAAGGCTAAAGCCTGGAGTATGCTCCAGGGTCAAGCCCCCTCGGCGCGATCGGCAACAGCGTCGCTGCAATCTGGCAGTCACCCGATCCCGACAGTGCCGTCACGCAATTGCTGCAAGACAAACTCAAACTGATCGAAGCCCGCATGGCCGAACTCGGCGCGCTGCGCGACGAGTTGCAACAACGGCTGGGGCAACAGTGTCCATTGAATCCACGACTCTGAATTTTCAAGGAAGCCACTCATGTCCAAGGCAAAAACTGCACTCATCATCGGCGCCTCCCGGGGGCTTGGCCTCGGGCTGGTGAAAACCCTGCTGGCCGATGGCTGGCAAGTCACCGCCACCGTGCGCGATCCGCAAAAAGCCGAAGCCTTGCAGGCCTTGGGCGATGTGCAGATCGAAAAGCTCGACATGGACGATCAGCAGGCGGTGTCCGCCCTGAGCCAACAACTCAAGGGTGATGTGTTTGACCTGTTGTTCGTCAATGCCGGGGTCAAGGGGCCGGATGTCCAGACGCCGAACGGCGGCGCGACAATGGCCGAAGTCGGTCAACTGTTCTTCACCAACGCCGTGGCGCCGATCAACCTGGCCCAGCGTTTTGTCGACCGGATTCGCCCGGACACCGGCGTGCTGGCCTTCATGAGCTCGGTGCTGGGCAGCGTGACCATGCCCGACGCACCGGAGCTGGCGTTGTACAAGGCCAGCAAGGCGGCGCTGAACTCCATGACCAACAGCTTCGTCACTCAGTTGGGCGAAACCAGTCTCACCGTGCTGTCGCTGCACCCGGGCTGGGTGAAAACCGATATGGGCGGTGAAGGCGCTGACATCGACGTGGAAACCAGCACCCGTGGCCTGGTAGATCAGGTGAATGCGTATGTCGGCAAGGGCGGGCATCACTTCATCAATTACCGGGGTGAAACCATTCCCTGGTAACACCCCATAACCTGTGGGAGCGAGCTTGCTCGCGATWGCGGAGTGTCAGTCAACAACATCTGTGTCTGGTAAACCGCTATCGCGAGCAAGCTCGCTCCCACAGGGATTGTTGTTGTCCTGTCGGGCCGGGCTTGCCCATAACGGCGTTTTGATCGACACTGCGCACCTCGCCTCCCCGGCGAACCTGGATCAGCAGACAGGGCAACACTGAGCTGGCAACCCTGAACCCAACTTTCAGAGGAGCCGGCCAACATGCCAGCGACCCGTACCTGGTTAAAAAATCCCCTCGCCATTTTCACCTCCAACGGTCTCGATGCCCGTGGCGGCCTGGTGCTGCAAGACGGTTTGATCGTCGAAGTACTCGGTGCTGGTCAACAACCGTCCGCCCCGTGCAATGAAGTGTTCGATGCCCGCGAGCATGTGATCCTGCCGGGCCTGATCAACACCCATCACCACTTCTATCAAACCCTGACCCGCGCCTGGGCGCCGGTGGTCAATCAGCCGCTGTTCCCATGGCTGAAAACCCTGTACCCGGTCTGGGCACGCCTGACCCCGGAAAAGCTCGCCCTCGCCACCAAGGTCGCGTTGGCTGAATTGCTGCTGTCCGGTTGCACCACCGCGGCCGACCATCACTACCTGTTCCCGGAAGGTCTGGAAAACGCGATCGACGTGCAAGTCGAGAGCGTTCGCGAACTGGGCATGCGCGCCATGCTGACCCGCGGTTCCATGAGCCTCGGTGAAAAGGACGGTGGCCTGCCGCCGCAACAGACCGTACAGGAAGGCGAAGTGATCCTCGCCGACAGCCAGCGCCTGATCGCCGAGTACCACGAACGTGGTGACGGCGCGCAAATCCAGATTGCCCTGGCACCGTGCTCGCCGTTCTCGGTGACCCCGGAAATCATGTCGGCCAGTGCCGAACTGGCGAACAAACTCGACGTGCGYCTGCACACCCACCTGGCAGAAACCCTCGACGAAGAAGACTTCTGCCTGCAACGCTTCGGCCTGCGCACCGTGGACTATCTGGACAGTGTCGGCTGGCTCGGCCCGCGTACCTGGCTGGCCCATGGCATCCATTTCAACCCGGACGAAATCGCCCGCCTCGGCGGCGCCGGTACCGGTATTTGCCATTGCCCGAGTTCGAACATGCGCCTGGCCTCAGGCATCTGCCCGAGCATCGAGTTGACCGATGCCGGTGCCTTGCTGGGTTTGGGCGTGGACGGCTCGGCGTCCAACGATGCCTCGAACATGATGCTCGAAGCACGTCAGGCCCTGTACATCCAGCGCCTGCGCTACGGCGCCGAGAAGATCACCCCGGAGCGCGTGTTGGGTTGGGCGACCAAGGGTTCGGCGAGCCTGCTGGGCCGTACCGATATCGGCGAGTTGGCGGTGGGCAAGCAGGCTGACCTGGCGATGTTCAAACTCGATGAACTGCGCTTCTCCGGCAGCCATGATCCGGTCTCGGCACTGCTGCTGTGCGGCGCCGATCGCGCGGACCGGGTGATGGTCGGCGGCAAGTGGCGGGTGATCGATGGGCAGGTCGAAGGGCTGGATCTGAAGGGGTTGATTGCCGATCACAGCCAGGCGGCGCGGCAGTTGATTGCAGGGACCTGATACAACACCGATTAAAACTGTGGGAGCAAGCTCGCTCCCACATTGGTGTTGTGGAGGGTCAAGGCCATCTGGATTGGCGCACCAGTGGATGGCAGCCGTGCAAGGACATGCACTGTTATCGGACTTCAAGGACCTGTCGCGAGCCAGCTCGCGATGACATCACCGCGGATTCACGTTTTGTTGTCTTGTTGGTCAGCAATTTGCATTGCCCTGTGCAAGCCCGAGAGCCCAGCCAACCTCACAACAAAATGGAGTTCCAATTCATGCACAACCGTCCGTTGAAGAAGCTGCTTTGCGCCGTTGCGGCGGCCATCGGCCTGAGCGCTGGTCTGACCGTCAGTGCCAACGAACCGCTGAAAGTCGGCTTCGTCTACATCGGCCCGATCGGCGACCACGGCTGGACGTATCAGCATGAACAAGGGCGCAAGGAACTCGCGGAAAAATTCGGCTCGCAGATCACCACCAACTACGTGGAAAACGTCGCTGAAGGCGCCGACGCCGAGCGGGTGATCCGCAACATGGCCAAGGACAAATACGACCTGATCTTCACCACCTCCTTCGGCTACATGAACCCGACCGTGAAAGTCGCCAAACAGTTTCCCATGGTGACCTTCGAACACGCCACCGGCTACAAGCAGGACAAAAACCTCGGCACTTACCTGGCGCGCACTTACGAGGGCCGCTACGTCGGCGGCTTCCTCGCGGCGAAAATGACCAAGACCAAGAAGGTCGGCTACGTCGCCTCGTTCCCGATCCCGGAAGTGATCCGCGACATCAATGCCATCCAGTTGGCCCTGAACAAGTACAACCCCGGCACCGAGATCAAGGTGGTGTGGGTCAACTCATGGTTCGATCCGGGCAAGGAAGCGGATGCCGCCAACGCGCTGATCGACCAGGGTGTGGACGTGGTGTTCCAGCACACCGACAGCCCGGCGCCGATCCAGGCCGCCGAACGTCGCGGCGTGTATGCCGTGGGCTACGCTTCGGACATGGCGCACTTCGGGCCGAAAGCGGTGCTGACCTCCATCGTCAATGACTGGGGCCCACACTACGTTCAGGCAACCCAAAGTGTGATCGACCATGACTGGAAATCCCGGGACTATTGGGGTGGGTTGAAGGAAGGCACGGTTGAACTGCCGATCAGCGACCTGGTGCCGGCGATGGTGAAGAGCGAAGCCGAGCAGATCATCGCCGACATCAAGAGCGGTGCGCTGCAACTGTTCACCGGGCCAATCAAGGATCAGGCCGGAGTCGAAAAAATCCCGGCGGGCACGAGCGCGACCACGGCGGAACTGGCGTCGATGAATTACTACGTGGAAGGTATGAAGGCTGAGATGCCGAAGTAGTTTCCCGATACCGAAACACCGTCCCTGTGGGAGCGAGCTTGCTCGCGATAGCAGTAGAGCAGCCGACATCAATGTTGAATGTGCAGCCGTCATCGCGAGCAAGCTCGCTCCCACAATGGATTTCACTGTTTTAAAGGACTGCGCGTGAACAGCCTCCCCATCATCGACATCGCCCCGCTCTACTGCGACGACCCATCCGCCTGGCCAGCGGTGGCCGGGCAAATCGACCGCGCCTGCCGCGAGTGGGGTTTCTTCTACATCAAGGGTCATCCGATTTCAGCAACGCGCATCGACGCCCTGCTCGACCATGCCAAGCGCTTCTTCGCCCAACCCACCGCCGAAAAACTCCAGATCGACATCACCCAGACCCGTCACCACCGCGGCTACGGCGCCATCGCCACCGAGCAATTGGACCCAAGCAAACCCGGCGACCTCAAAGAAACCTTCGACATGGGCCTGCACCTGCCGGCCGGGCACCCTGACGTACTGGCGGAAAAACCCTTGCGCGGTCCCAATCGCCATCCGTCCATGCCCGGCTGGGAAGCGCTGACGGAGCAGCACTACGTCGACATGCAAGCTCTCGCACAAACGCTGTTGCGGGCGATGACCCTGGCGCTGGGGATTGAGCGCGATTTCTTCGACACACGCTTCAATGACCCGGTCAGCGTGCTACGGATGATCCATTACCCGCCGCGCCACACCGCCAGCGCCGAAGAGCAACAAGGTGCCGGCGCACACACCGACTACGGTTGCATTACCCTGCTCTATCAGGACGCCACCGGTGGCTTGCAGGTACGTAATGTCCAAGGCGAATGGATCGACGCACCGCCCATCGAAGGTACGTTCGTGGTCAACCTCGGCGACATGATGGCGCGCTGGAGCAACGACCGCTACCTGTCGACGCCGCACCGGGTGATCAGCCCGCTCGGCGTGGATCGTTATTCGATGCCGTTTTTCGCCGAGCCGCACCCGGATACCCGCATCGAATGCCTGCCCGGTTGTCAGGATGAACAACACCCGGCGAAATACCCGGCCACCACCTGCGCCGAGTTCCTGCTCTCGCGCTTCGCCGATACCTACGCTTATCGACGGGAACTGAAAGCGGTGTGATGAACCGCCTGGTCAGGTTTTACCAATTGTTCCGGCAACCCTCTGTAGAATGGCGACTATTGCACCTGATGAGAAAAGAATCATGTATGACTGGCTGAACGCCCTGCCCAAGGCAGAATTGCACCTGCACCTGGAAGGCTCGCTGGAACCCGAACTGTTGTTCGCCCTGGCCGAGCGCAACAAGATTGCCCTGCCATGGAACGACGTCGAAACCTTGCGCAAGGCGTATGCCTTCAACAACCTGCAGGAGTTCCTCGACCTGTATTACCGGGGTGCCGATGTGCTGCGCACATCCCAGGATTTCTATGACCTGACCTGGGCATACCTGCTGCGCTGTAAAGAGCAGAACGTGATTCACACCGAACCGTTCTTCGACCCGCAGACCCATACCGACCGTGGCATCCCGTTCGAAGTGGTGCTCAACGGTATCGCCGCCGCGCTCAAGGATGGCGAGCAGCAACTGGGTATCACCAGTGGTTTGATCCTGAGCTTCCTGCGCCATCTGAGCGAAGACCAAGCGCAGAAAACCCTCGACCAGGCGCTGCCGTTCCGCGATGCGTTCGTCGCCGTGGGCCTGGACAGTTCCGAGATGGGTCACCCGCCGAGCAAGTTCCAGCGCGTGTTCGACCGTGCCCGTGACGAAGGCTTCCTGACCGTCGCCCACGCCGGTGAAGAAGGCCCGCCCGAGTACATCTGGGAAGCCATCGACCTGCTGAAAATCCAGCGCATCGACCATGGCGTGCGCGCCATCGAAGACGAGCGCCTGATGCAGCGAATCATCGACGAGCAGATCCCGCTGACCGTATGCCCGTTGTCGAACACCAAGCTTTGCGTATTCGATCACATGTCACAGCACAACATTCTCGACATGCTGGAGCGCGGTGTAAAAGTGACCGTGAACTCCGATGACCCGGCGTACTTCGGCGGTTATGTCACCGAGAACTTCCATGCGCTGCACACCCACCTGGGCATGACCCAGGATCAGGCCAAACGCCTGGCGCAGAACAGCCTCGATGCGCGGTTGGTGAAACCCTAGGCAGCACCGCAAATCCAACTGCAGGAGCTGGCTTGCCAGCGAAGGCGCCCTCCCATTCACCAACAATGTTGAATGTGGCAACGGCTTCGCTGGCAAGCCAGCTCCTGCAGATTGGGAGCAAGGTTTTAAAGCGCCAATTCCAACTCGGCTTCCCCGGCAAAGCGATGGATCTCGCGTTGGCCGGCGGCCGTCACCTGCAAGGTTCGGGAATCGTTGGGCAGGCTCAGCCACCCCGACTGCATGAACAGCTGCAACAATGCCGCGCCCAGCGAGCCACCCATGTGCGGGCGTCTTTCGCTCCAGTCAGGGCATGCGCAGGCAACCCTGCCGTTGTGATGGGCCAGCGCCTGGATGAACACTCCCCGTGCCGCCAACCCAGTCGCGCCCTTGAGCGTGACCGTGACCCCCTGATCAATCTGTTCGATCCAGCCTGCCTCCAGCAGTCGCTGATACAGATCGGCGGACAGGGTGCCCCCCAAGTGATCGTCGCACAGTCGGGCACTCAGCAATGGCGAACGCACCGCCCGGGGTTTGGCCAGAGACGAATTGCGCTTGAATACGTCCGGAATATTCTGGGGTGCGCTGGCAAATGTCGCGCTGGCCAGTGCCTCGATTGCCGCCCCGACCTCGGGCGCGGCCAGGCGGAAGAAGCGTTTGCGACCGCGGTTTTCAACCCTCAACAGACCTCCTGCGGACAAACGCCCCAGGTGTGCACTGGCCGAAGACGGTGACAGGCCGGCCAGTAATGCCAACTCTTCGGTTGCTCGCGCCGAACCGTCGATCAAGGCCCACATCATTGCGCTGCGCTTTGGGTCAGCCAGCAATGTGGCGATCTGGCTGATGCAAGGTGCATGTTCCATGTATTCACTCCCTGTTGAATCGTTTCGTTTACTGCCCAGAAACATCTTGACCAGTAATGTGTCGTCAGCCAATCCGTGGAGACTGTCATAAACCCGGCGACGCCTTGCTCACTCATTTGCGCTGCCTGGCCGACACTGCGAAGGCCAGAAGGATGACCGTGCAGCCGGACCGACTCGAACGTGGACCCGCCAATGGGGGATCGACGCTACCTACATGATGAGGGCGCTAGTATATGCGGGTTGGTCGCGGGATCCTGTCCTCCGCCCCGCGTAGGTGCTGATAGTTCCTGAGAGAAATTTCTCTTTTTTCGTGCGACTAATGATCGATATCCGAAAAACCTGGAAATTGACTGCTCAAAAGTTCACATCGGCTGGCAAGCATTTCACGCAAGAGGTTCACCGGCTTACTCAATTGCGCGCGATGGGCGCACAACAGATTCAGCGGTGCGCGCTCACAGAGCAGCTCCGGCATCAGCACCTTCAAGCGACCGGCCAGTACATCGGCGGCGACATCCAGCCAGGACTTGTACGCGATCCCGGCGCCCGCCACGGCCCAAAGGCGAACGACATCGGCATCGTCACTGAAACGATCGCCGCTGACGGTCAGGCTGACTTCGCGTTTGCCGTCGTGAAAACTCCAGTGGTCGTGGACCCGGCTGCCGAGCATGTACAACAGGCAATTGTGCTGTGCCAGTTGCTCAAGATGCCGTGGCTCGCCATGACGAGCCAGATAGCCGGGAGCTGCGCACAACACCCGGCGGTTCTGCGGGGCGATGGGCAACGCCACCAGGCTGGAATCCTCCGGTTCACCGTAGCGCAGGGCAATGTCTACCGGTTGGCGAAACAGGTCGGCGATGCGATCCCCCAGCAGCAGGCGCACAGTCAGTTTCGGATGCTCGCGTTGAAACTCGTCGAGCCAGGGCAGCAGCAGGTTGCGGCCAAAGTCCGATGGCGCCGACAGTTGCAGAACCCCGCTGACCTGGTCCTGACCACTGGCCAGCAATCGCCGGCCCTCGTCTAGATTGCTCAGGGCCGCGCGAGCGTATTCGAGAAAGCCCTCGCCTTCGGCGGTCAAGCGCAGGCTGCGGGTCGAACGGGCCAACAAGCGGGCGCCGAGCTGTTGTTCTATGCGTTTGAGCGCTGCGCTGGCCACCGCCGCCGACATGTCCATGCCCCGTGCGGCGGCGGACAGACTGCCCAGGTCCGCCGCCCGGACAAACAACTGCAAGTCATCGAAACGCAGCATTAAAAAGCACCTATTATCAAAAAAATATTGAAAGAGACTGCTCTTTTAGCCGGTTTTATCTTCAGGAGAAATAGCCAATCATCTCCCCCATCGCATCGCTTCTTTATTAGTGTTCAGGAGTCGCCCATGAAAGCCATTGCCTATTACGCCTCGTTGCCGATCAGTGACGACAAGGCTCTGCAAGACATCGAGCTGCCGGAGCCGGTTGCCGGCCCCCGCGACTTGCTGGTGGAAGTCAAAGCCATCTCGGTCAACCCGGTGGACACCAAGGTGCGCCAGAACGTCCAGCCCGAAGATGGCGCGGCCAAAGTGTTGGGTTGGGATGTGGCCGGCGTGGTCAAGGCGGTGGGCAGTGAGGTGACGCTGTTCCAGGCTGGCGACAAGGTGTTTTACGCCGGCTCCATCGCGCGTGCGGGTGGCAACAGCGAGTTGCATGTGGTGGACGAGCGCATCGTCGGCCGCATGCCGAGGACACTCGGGTTCGCCGAAGCCGCTGCCCTGCCGCTCACCGCGATCACGGCGTGGGAACTGTTGTTCGAACGCCTGCAAGTACGCGAAGGCAAAACCGATGAAGGCCAGAGCCTGTTGATCGTCGGCGCGGCGGGTGGCGTGGGTTCGATTCTTACGCAGCTCGCTCACCAACTGACGGCCCTGAAAGTCATCGGCAGCGCTTCGCGTGCGCAGACCCAAAGCTGGGTGAAGGAACTGGGTGCCGATCTGGTGATCGACCATAGCCAGCCACTGAGCGAAGCACTCAAGCGTGCCGGCGTGGATCAGGTCACCCACGTCGCCAGCCTGACCCAGACCGACCAGCACCTGGACCAACTGGTCGAGGCATTGGCGCCCCAGGGCAAGCTGGCGCTGATCGATGACCCCAAGGCCCTGGACGTGACCAAGCTCAAGCGCAAGAGCCTGTCACTGCACTGGGAGTTCATGTACACCCGTTCGCTGTTTGAAACCGCGGACATGATCGAGCAGCACAACCTGCTCAATCGCGTCGCCTGGCTGATCGATGCCGGGACCCTGAAAACCACGGTGGGCGAACACTTCGGCACGATCAATGCGGCCAATTTGCGCCGTGCCCATGCCCTGCTGGAGAGCGGCAAAGCCAAGGGCAAGATTGTGCTGGAAGGGTTCTGAGGCGCTGAAAAAAACCATCGCTGATTTCATGTTTTCCGTCGGCGACCGGGTAGTTCCGGTCGCCGACAATCCCTGCGGGCACCCTCGAAAGTCGTGTTTTTTTTAGTTACAAACCGTCAGTCCGACAGTTGATCCTTGTCACAATGGTGCTCGAATTCGGGACTACAATCGAATCTCCTGCGAGGCAGTCTTTTGCGTAACGTCTTTTACGAGACATCTTTTACAAGACATCTTTTACAAGAGGAGTTCGGCTATGAAGATCCTGATAAAAGAACTGGCAAAGTCCCAGTGGCAAGTTCGCTTGGATCAACATGCTGTGACGTTCCGCAGCGAAGCAGAAGCTCGCGCTTTCACGCGTACTCTTGAAGCCCGCATCCAGGCCCCTCACCAGATTCCCGTCCTCCACCCGCAGCGTGCGGCCGGCTGACTCCGGTCTCAAACCTGGGCTTGCGCCAGCGCCCGGGCATTTTGCAAACGCCGGGTGAGCAATGCCGCGCCCACCACCAGAATTCCACACAGGCTGATGACCATCGCCATCGGCACGGCGCTGCCGTCGTGCAGCACGCCCACCAGCGCAGAGGCACCGGCAGCCACGCTGAATTGCAGGCAACCGAGCAGCGCCGACGCGCTGCCGGCCCGTCCACCCTGCCCGCTCATCGCACAGGCCGCTGCGTTGGGACTGATGCAACCGAGGCTGGCGATACAGATGAACAATGGAATCAGCAGCGGCCACAGGTGTGCCGGGTGCAGAGAGCTGACAGCGAGCAGGGTCAAACCGGCCGCCAGATAAACCCACACCGCGCGCACCAGCAAGAAGGCCGGACCACGTTTGGCCAGCAACCGCGCATTAACCTGTGCCACCAGAATGAAGCCCGCCGCATTGGTGCCGAACAGCCAGCCAAAATGCTCGGCCGGAACGCCGTAGAGCTTGATGATGATAAAGGGTGAACCGGCGATGTAGGCAAACATCCCGGCGATGGCGATACCCCCGGTCAAGGCATGGCCGAGGAACACCGGGTCGGCTAGCAACCGACCGTACTGACGCAGCGCACCCGATAGCGGCTGACGCGGTATGTGGGCCGGCAAGCTTTCCGGCAATCCCGTCGCAACCGCCAGCCCCGCCAGCGCACTGAAAACGGTCAAGGCCAGGAAGATCGACTGCCAGCCTGTCGTGTTGACCAGCAACCCACCCAGCAATGGCGCGAGGATCGGCGCCAGCCCCATCACCAGCATCAACTGCGAAAAGACTTTCGCCGAACCCACCGCATCACACTTGTCGCTGACCACCGCCCGGGAAATCACCATCCCCGCGCAGCCGCCCAACGCCTGGACGAAACGCGCGCCGATCAGCCATTCCAGATTCGGCGCATAGGCGCACGCCACGGAGGCAACGGTGAACAGGCCGACACCGGTGAGCAACGGAATGCGTCGCCCGAAACGATCCGCCACCGGACCATAGGCCAACTGACCGATGGACAAGCCGAGGAAGTACGCCGCCAACGTCATCTGAACGTGATTTTCGTCCGTCCCGAAAGCCAGGGCCATGGCCGGGAAGGCTGGCAGATAGAAGTCGATCGCCAGCGGACCGAAAGCGCTCAAGGCGCCAAGTATCAGAATGGTACGCAAGTTCATCAGGCATCCAGTGGGGCAGAAGTCGGCAGCCCGACAGTCTAGCCGCGCATGGACGCCTTGAACATTCCAGTAGCTCGCTAACTATCAAATTCAGGCCAGTTTGACGCCGTAACCCTCTTCGCTGATCACCTCGATCACCTGCTCGGCGGTCAGCGCACTTTCGACACCGACCTCCCTGGCCGCCAGATCGACCCGCACACTGGCCGCCGGGTCTTTGGCCTGGACCGCTTGGGTGATGGCCTTGACGCAGTGACCACAAGACATGCCTTCAACGCTGAACACTTGCATGGGATGATTCCTTTTCCGAGGGTTGAGCCCAGTTTCGAGCTTGCCACCATGGCAAGGTCAAGTTCTGCAGTTAGCTGCCGGGCTGGCAATCGTTGCCGGGCTCGGCCAAGCTGCGTCCATCAATGACTCGAACTCAGGAGATTCAGCCATGCGCTGGTCGGTTTTCAGCCTGTTTGGCTTTCTCAGCCTTTTCGCCGCCGTGCCTTCGGTCAATGCTGCCGGTCAGGATTATGGCGTGCTGATCATTTCCCGCGAGCGCCTGGAAGTCGCGACCAGTTGCGAAATCGGTGTGTACATCCAGGATCAATTGGCGGCACGGCTGTTTCAGGAGCAGAGCACCTCGTTCAACCTGCCGCCGGGCATCGTCTCGCTGCGCCTTAAGCTGCTGCCGGGCCAGGTGCCGGGTTGCAATCCGGGCATGCTCGCCCCGGGTTCGCAGGACATCCAGCTCAAGGCCGGGGATGTGCTCAAGTACCGGATCGCGATGACACAGGAAGGGATGTACCTCAAGCGCGCCGGTCTCGGTTACTGACACACACACCTTGTGGGAGCGAGCTTGCTCGCGATTAGGCCGTTACATTCAACAACTCTGTTGACTGATACTCCGCTATCGCGAGCAAGCTCGCTCCCACAGGGGATCAGCGGCACGTTTAAGATTGGCACTTGACCTTGCCAACATGGCAAGGTTGATCCTGTGGTCATCTACTACAGGGAGTGCGACCGATGTCCGAATCCACCACGTTCGACCTGCCGATTGCCGGTATGACCTGCGCCAGTTGCGCCGGGCGTGTCGAGCGCGCCTTGAGCAAAGTCATTGGCGCCAGTGCCGTCAGCGTCAACCTTGCCACTGAACAGGCGCGGGTGCAGGCACCCAGCGACAGCTTGCCTGCCTTGATGGATGCCGTGGCCAAGGCCGGCTACAGCGTGCCGCAGCACAGCCTGGAACTGAGCATCGACGGTATGACCTGTGCGTCCTGCGTCGGTCGGGTCGAGCGTGCGCTGGGCAAGGTTGCCGGAGTGAAAAGCGTCAGCGTCAACCTGGCCAACGAACGCGCCCACCTTGAACTGCTCGGCCAGATCGATCCGCAATCCTTGATCGCCGCAGTGACCAAGGCTGGCTACAGCGCCAGCGTCTGGGAAGCCGAACACCCGCCAACCGACAATCAGCAACAGCGCCTGCATCGCGAACGCCAGGCCTTGATCATCGCCATCGCCCTCGCCTTGCCGCTGGTATTGCCGATGCTGCTACAGCCCTTCGGCGTGCACTGGATGCTCCCGGCTTGGGCGCAGTTCGCCTTGGCCACGCCGGTGCAATTCATCTTCGGCGCACGGTTTTACGTCGCCGCGTGGAAAGCCGTGCGCGCCGGGGCCGGCAACATGGACCTGCTGGTCGCCCTGGGCACCAGCGCCGGGTATGGCTTGAGCCTGTACGAATGGGCCACCGCTGCCGGGCGCATGCCGCACCTGTATTTCGAAGCCTCGGCGGTGGTGATCGCCCTGGTGCTGCTGGGCAAGTACCTGGAAAGCCGCGCCAAGCGCCAGACCGCCAGCGCCATCCGTGCCCTCGAAGCCTTGCGCCCGGAACGGGCGATTCGGGTGATCGATGGCCACGAGCAAGACGTCGCCATCAGCGCCCTGCGCCTCGATGACCTGGTGATGGTCAAACCCGGCGAACGTTTCCCGGTGGACGGCGTAGTGGTTGAAGGCCAGAGCCATGCCGACGAAGCGCTGATCAGCGGCGAGAGCCTGCCGGTGCCCAAGCAGCCCGGCGACAAAGTCACCGGTGGCGCGATCAATGGCGAAGGCCGGTTGCTGGTGCGTACCCAGGCCCTCGGTGCGGAAACCGTGCTGGCTCGGATCATCCGCTTGGTGGAAGACGCCCAGGCCGCAAAAGCGCCGATCCAGAAACTGGTGGATAAAGTCAGCCAGGTGTTCGTGCCCACCGTGCTGCTGATTGCCTTGGCCACCCTGATCGGCTGGTGGCTGTACGGCGCGCCGATGGAAACCGCGCTGATCAACGCCGTGGCAGTGCTGGTGATCGCCTGCCCTTGCGCACTGGGCCTGGCCACACCGACGGCGATCATGGCCGGCACCGGCGTGGCGGCACGCTACGGGATTCTGATCAAGGACGCCGAAGCACTGGAGCGTGCCCATGAAGTCAGCGCAGTGGTGTTCGACAAGACCGGCACCCTGACCTCCGGTGCCCCGCGCATCGCTCATCTGAGTGCCGTCAATGGTGATGAGGCGAGCCTGCTGGAACTGGCCGGCGCCCTGCAACGCGGCAGTGAGCATCCGTTGGCCAAGGCCGTTCTGGATGCCTGTACCGAGCGTGGATTGAAGGTGGCCGATGTCAGCGACAGCCAGTCCCTGACCGGGCGCGGCATCGCCGGCAGCCTCGAAGGGCGTCGCCTGGCGCTGGGCAATCGTCGCCTGCTGGAAGACAGCAGCTTGAGCGCCGGACCGTTGGCCGACTCGGCGACCGCGTGGGAAAAAGAAGGCCGGACCTTGTCCTGGCTGATCGAACAATCCCCAGAACCTCACGTGTTGGGCCTGTTCGCCTTCGGTGACACCCTCAAGCCCGGCGCGCTGCAGGCAGTACAACAACTGAGCGCACGGAACATCAGTAGCCATCTGCTGACCGGCGACAATCGCGGCAGCGCCAATGTGGTGGCCGAGGCGCTGGGCATCCACGATGTGCATGCCGAAGTGCTGCCGGCAGACAAGGCGGCTACGGTTGCGGCATTGAAAGAAACCGGTGTGGTGGCGATGGTCGGCGACGGTATCAACGACGCCCCGGCACTCGCCGCCGCCGACATCGGCATCGCCATGGGTGGCGGCACCGACGTCGCCATGCACGCGGCCGGCATCACCCTGATGCGCGGCGATCCGCGAATGGTGCCGGCCGCATTGGAGATTAGCCGCAAGACCTACGCCAAGATTCGCCAGAACCTGTTCTGGGCGTTCGTCTATAACCTGATCGGCATTCCATTGGCGGCATTCGGCCTCCTCAACCCGGTGTTGGCCGGTGCGGCCATGGCATTGTCGAGCGTCAGCGTGGTGAGCAATGCGCTACTGTTGAAAACCTGGAACCCCAAGGACCTGGAGGACAACCGATGAACATCGGCCAAGCGGCCCGCCACAGCGGCCTGAGCGCAAAGATGATCCGTTATTACGAATCCATCGGCCTGCTCAAGGCGGCCCATCGCACCGACAGCGGTTATCGGGTGTACGGCGATGACGACCTGCACACGCTGGCGTTCATCAAACGCTCGCGGGACCTGGGGTTTTCCCTGGAAGAAGTCGGCAAGTTGCTGACCCTCTGGCAAGACCGCCAGCGCGCCAGCGCCGATGTGAAAGCGTTGGCCCGCCAGCACATCGATGAGTTGAACCAGAAGATCCGTGAACTCGGCCAGTTGCGCGACACCTTGCAGGACCTGGTTGAGCACTGCCAGGGCGATCATCGGCCGGATTGTCCGATTCTGAAGAATCTGGAGTCGGGGTGTTGCAACACTGCGCCCCCATCGTGATAGCAGGACACCGCAAAACCCTGTGGGAGCGAGCTTGCTCCCACAGGTATTGTGTTTGTCACATTGAATCTGCACGCACAAAAAACCCGGCCGAAGCCGGGTTTTTCTTTAGCCGATCACTGCATCCACGGTGGAGGCGGTTCTTCGGTCTTGCCCGGCGGAGCATCGTCCGCCGCGCGTACGGCCTGCTTGCGCTCTTCATCCAGGCGCGCGGCCTCGATTTCGCGCATGATTCCGCCCACGTCAGCCAGCTCTTCCGTGTCGGCGAACTCGCCGGTCAGGACACTGGCCGGGTGCAAGGTGCCGGCCTCGTACAAGGCCCACATTTCCTTGGCGTACTTGGTCTTCTTCAACTCCGGCGCAAAGCGACCGAAGTAGGACGCCATGTTGCCCACATCCCGCTCCAGCATGCTGAACGCGTGGTTGTTGCCCGCCGCATCCACCGCTTGCGGCAGGTCGATGATCACCGGGCCGGTCGGCGTCAGCAGCACGTTGAACTCGGACAGGTCGCCATGCACCAGGCCGGTACACAGCATCAGCACGATCTGGGAAATCAGAAACGCGTGATATTCGCGGGCCTGATCCGGCTCCAGCACCACATCGTTCAGACGCGGCGCGGCATCACCGTACTCGTCGGCCACCAGCTCCATGAGCAGTACGCCTTCGAGGAAGTCGAACGGCTTGGGCACCCGCACACCGGCATTGGCCAGGCGGAACAGCGCCGCCACTTCGGCGTTCTGCCAGGCGTCTTCGGTTTCCTTGCGGCCAAACTTGGATCCTTTGGCCATTGCCCGGGCCTGACGGCTGTTGCGCACCTTGCGGCCTTCCTGGTATTCGGCCGCCTGACGGAAACTGCGTTTATTCGCCTCCTTGTAGACTTTCGCGCAACGTAACTGGTTGCCGCAGCGCACCACATAAACAGCTGCTTCTTTACCACTCATGAGTGGGCGCAGCACCTCGTCGACCAGACCGTCCTCGATCAGGGGTTCAATGCGTTTTGGAGTCTTCATCAGCTTTTATTGTGGGTCCTTTATTACCAAACACGCGAAAGTCATTCGTTATACGGCAATCCACCCACGGGGGGGAGGGGTTACCGACTTATGAGTATTGCACAAGCACACAATGTGCCGATTTCATCAGGAAAACCGACGACCGTCACGGGTCGCTCCAGATCATAGCCGAGCCTGCGTCAATTGTTGTGCAAGGGCATTGAGGGCAATTGCGACAGAAACTGACACCACCTTCATACCTTCCGTAGGATTTTTCCCGGCAGGCCTCAATTTCCTCCAATAACAGCCGAAGTCCTTAGTGACAAAAGTGATTTGTCCGACAATCGCTGCCACAACAAAAGCGATGCCGCACTCAAGGACCCGGGTTGACCAAGAACGTTTACGGCTGCCAATAAACCGCGAGTCATCTGCACTGCGTGGGCCTACAAGAAAATCTGGAGCGCGGATGAACATCAAACAGAAGTTGACCTGGGCGTTTGCAATCATCGCCTGCCTGCCCGTGGTGCTGGTCGCCACCCTCGTTGTGCTGAACCTGCGCAGTGATGCCAGGGACGAATTCATCGACGGCAGTGCCCGCGAGATTCGTCAGGTCAGCAACGCCATGCAATTGTTCTTTGACGGCATCAGCCAGAACGTCGATTACCTGGCCAAACAACCGCTGATCCGAAACTCCGACGACAGCCTCAAGACTTACATGGCCGCCAACGCCGAGAGCGTCCCCCAGGGCGAGGCGGACAAAAAAGTCTTCACCCTGCTCCAGGACCTGGGCAACAGCCACCCGGCCTACGCCTACGCCATCCTCGGCACGGCGGCGGGCGGCTACGTGTCGTGGCCGGATGATCCGAAGTTGAACAATTACGACCCGCGCCAGCGCCCCTGGTACAAGGCCGCCCAGGCCAAACCGGGCAAGCCGTTCCGTACCGAGGCCTATTACTGGGCCCAGGATGACGCGACCTACGTCAGCACCGTGCGCACCATCGACAACAAATTGGGCACCAACGGCGGCGTGGTCAGCATCGACGTTACACTCAAGCAGCTCACCGAGATCGTCAAACAGATCAAGCTCGGTGAAACCGGCTACCTGATGCTGCTGGAAAACACCGGAATGGTGCTGGTGGATCCGAAACAACCGGAACACAACTTCAAACCGCTGAATAGCCTTGGCGACGGCTACGCGCAACTGGCCAAGGCCGGCAAGGGCCTGGTGGAAGTGGAGCTCAACGGTGAGCGCTACATGGCCAACGTCTGGCCGTCAGAGCAACTGGGCTGGACCTTCATCGGCCTGATCAAACAGAACGACGTGATGAGCTCCGCGACCCAGCTGACCTGGTTGATCGCCATCATCGCCGCCGTTCTGGCCGTCATCTTCGCCATCGTCGGCGCCAGTTTTGCCAGCCTCATCGTACGCCCGATCCGCAGCGTGGCCAGCGGCCTGGAAGGCATCGCCCAGGGCGAAGGCGACCTGACCCAGAACCTGCAAATCCGTGGCAACGATGAAACCGCGCAACTGGCCAACTGGTTCAACCAGTTCCTGGCCGCCATTCGCAACCTGATCCAGAACATCGGCGGTGCGGCAGGCAAGATCCTCGCCACGTCCAAGAGTTCGACCCAGGTCTCCAGCGACATGGCCGAAGCCGCCGGACGCCAGCGTGAAGCGGTGGACATGGTCTCCACGGCGTTCCACGAAATGGTCGCCACCGCCAACGAAGTCGCACGTTCTTGCAGCCAGGCAGCGGAATCCGCCGACAGTGGCCAGCGCCAGGCACGTGAAGGTCAGCAACAGATCGATGCGGCGGTGAACAGTGTCGATCGCCTGAGCCAGGAAATCGAACAATCGGCCCAGTCGATGCAACAACTCGAACGTGACAGCAACGACATTCAGTCGATCCTGGGGACCATCCGTTCGATCGCCGAACAGACCAACCTGCTGGCGCTGAACGCCGCAATCGAAGCGGCCCGGGCCGGTGAACAAGGTCGCGGTTTTGCCGTGGTGGCCGATGAAGTGCGGGCCCTGGCCAAGCGCACGGCCGACTCCACGGCGGAAATCGACGGGCTGCTGGGCAACCTGGCCAAACGCACCAGCCAGGTGACCCAGCAGATGCACGCCAGCCTGGAAGTGTCCCAGCAATCGGTGACGCGCATCGGCGAGGCGCGCAACAGCTTCGGGCAGATCCGCGAGTCGGTGGACGTGATCCGCGACATGAACACCCAGATCGCCACGGCGGCGGAACAACAGCATCAAGTGGCCGAAGACATCAATCGGCACATCAGCCAGATCCATGGCGATGCGCAACTGGTGGCAGAGTTGGCCAACTCGGCGCGCCTGGATTCCCAGAGCCTGGCCGGGTTGTCCAGTGAGCTGGACGGGTTGGTGCGCAGGTTCCGTACCTGATTCGCAAAATCACCACTAAACCCTGTAGGAGCGAGCCTGCTCGCGATGGCGGCATATCAGTCAACATAGATGTTGAAGCTGATGGCCCCATCGCGAGCAAGCTCGCTCCCACAAGGTTTCAGTGTCGTTCACATAATCTGAGCCAGGCAAAAAACCTGTGGGAGCGCCTCCACATTTTTTTGTGTTCAACGTTCGATAATGGCGGTCACCCCCTGCCCACCCGCAGCGCAAATCGAAATCAGCCCCCGCCCCTTGCCCGCCGCATCCAGCAACTTCGCCAGGTTGGCGACGATGCGCCCGCCGGTGGCGGCAAACGGGTGCCCCGCCGCCAGTGAACTGCCTTTGACGTTGAGTCGGCGGCGGTCAATCGAGCCCAACGGCGCATCGAGGCCGAGACGGGTTTTGCAATATTGCGGATCTTCCCAGGCCTTCAACGTGCACAGCACTTGCGCGGCGAAGGCTTCGTGAATTTCGTAGTAGTCGAAATCCTGCAAGGTCAGACCATTGCGCGCCAGCAAGCGCGGTACGGCGTAGACCGGCGCCATCAACAAGCCTTCGGCGCCGTTGACGAAATCCACCGCAGCCGCCTCGCCGTCGCGCCAGTAGGCAAGAATCGGTAACCCGCGCTCCTTGGCCCATTCCTCACTGCCCAATAGCACCAGTGACGCACCATCGGTCAGTGGTGTGGAGTTGCCTGCGGTCAGGGTGCCCCTTGCGCTTTTCTCGTAGGCTGGCTTGAGCGCGGCGAGCTTTTCCAGCGTGGAGTCCGGGCGCAGGTTGTTGTCGCGGGTCAGGCCCAGGAACGGTGTCATCAGGTCGTTGTGCCAGCCTTCGGCGAAGGACGCGGCCAGTTTCTGATGGCTCTCGAGCGCCAGTTGATCCTGTGCTTCGCGCGGGATGTTCCAGGTCTGGGCCATCAGTTCGCAATGCTGGCCCATGGACAACCCGGTGCGCGGCTCGCCGTTGCGCGGGAATTCGGGGATCAGATGTCTGGGGCGCAATTGCAGGAAGGTTTTCAGTTTGTCGCCGGTGGTTTTCGCGCGGTTGGCTTGCAGGAGGATTTTGCGCAGGCCCTCGCTGACGCTGATCGGCGCATCCGAGGTGGTGTCCACACCACCGGCAATGCCGCAGTCGATCTGGCCCAGGGCAATCTTGTTCGCCACCAGCAACGCTGCCTCCAGCCCAGTACCGCACGCCTGCTGGATGTCATAGGCCGGGGTGGTGGGCGAAAGCCGCGAACCGAGTACGCACTCGCGTGTGAGGTTCATGTCCCGCGACAACTTGAGCACGGCCCCGGCGACCACTTCGCCGATGCGCTGGCCGTGCAGGTTGTAACGTTCGATCAGACCTTCGAGGGCGACGGTGAGCATCACCTGGTTACTGGCGGTGGCGTAGGGGCCGTTGGAGCGGGCGAAGGGAATCCGGTTACCACCGATGATCGCCACGCGGCGCAGTTGGGTCATGAAAAGCTCCTGGTGAATGATTCAAATCGAAAACCGCCCCTGTAGGAGCGAGCCTGCTCGCGATGGCGGCCTGTCAGCTACATTGATGGCGACTGACWKRYCGCCATCGCGAGCAGGCTCGCTCCTACAATGTAACCAAGCGTAGGCCTTATCTCGTGGATCGAATGACTGATCGCCGTTCGTGATCCACACTTTGAACCCCAGCTGCTGGAGCGCGTTCCATGTCTGACCGCTATATCGACTTCGCCAATTCGTCCATCGGCCATCGTCTGGTCGGCGCTCTGGGGCTGCCGGCGCCGACCAGACTGGAGCGCTGGCAAGCAGGCCGACTTCGACCCGTGGAAGGTGCGTTGCTGATCGGCGGTGGGCCGTTGACGGAACACGTCAGCGCCTTCGCCAACCGCCTGACCGACGCGATCTACAGCTACGGCACCGAGCCTTCGATGGCCACGGCCTGGATTCCCGACCATGGACCGAAACTCAAGGCTGTGGTGTTCGACGCCAGTGATCTGCTGCACACCGATCAGCTCAAGCAACTGCGCGAGTTTTTCCAGCCGCTGATGAGGAACCTCGATCACTGCGCGCACCTGGTGATTCTCGGACGCGATCCACAAACCTTGCGCGACCCGTTCGCCGCCAGTGCGCAGCGTGCCCTGGAAGGTTTCAGCCGTTCACTGGCCAAGGAGATGCGCAACGGCGGCACCCTGCAATTGATCCATGTCGGCGAAGGTGCCGAGACACAACTGGAAGGCCCGCTGCGGTTTTTCCTCTCGCCGAAAAGCGCCTTCGTGTCCGGGCAGGTCATTCGCTTGAATCCGTGCGCGACGCCAGTCACCGACTGGACACGCCCGCTCGCCGGGCGCAAGGCGCTGGTCACCGGCGCGGCGCGGGGCATTGGTGCCGCCATCGCCGAAACCCTTGCCCGTGATGGTGCCGACGTCATCCTGCTCGACGTGCCGCCGGCCAAAACCGATCTCGAAGCCCTCGCCGCCCGCCTCGGCGGGCACAGCATCACCCTCGACATCTGCGCCGAAGACGCTGCCACGCAGTTGATCGAACAGTTGCCCGACGGCCTCGACATCGTGGTGCACAACGCCGGCATCACTCGGGATAAAACCCTGGCCAACATGACCCCGGAATACTGGGACGCCGTTCTGGCGGTCAACCTCAATGCACCGCAAGTGCTGACCAAAGCCCTGCTCGACAGCGGCACCCTGCACGACAACGGCCGGGTGATTCTGCTGGCGTCCATCAGTGGCATCGCCGGCAATCGCGGGCAAACCAATTACGCGGCGAGCAAGGCCGGGCTCATTGGCCTGGCGCAGGCGTGGGCGCCGCTGCTCACCGAACGCGGCATCAGCATCAACGCCGTGGCGCCGGGCTTCATCGAAACGCAAATGACCGCGCACATTCCCTTCGGCCTGCGCGAAGCCGGACGGCGCATGAGTTCGCTTGGCCAGGGCGGCTTGCCACAAGACGTCGCCGAAGCCGTGGCCTGGCTCGCGCAACCGGGCACCGGCGCGTTCACCGGGCAAGCGTTGCGCGTGTGTGGGCAAAGCGCTCTGGGGGCTTAGACATGATCACCGACTGGCACACACTCAATCGCGAACCGAGCCTGCCGGGGTCATACGCACGAGCGGCGACACGGCGAAAAATCACTGGCACCCGCCTGCCGGATTCGGGTTTGCGTTGCTGGGTAGAAGTCGATCCCAAGCGCCTGGCGGCTTATCGCAAGGTCTGTGGTTTCGCCGACAGCGGCCTGCTGCCGCCGACCTATCCGCATATCCTCGGGTTCGCCTTGCAGATGCAATTGCTCACGGCAAGGAACTTCCCGTTTCCGCTGCTAGGCCTGATTCACCTGAGCAACCGCATTCGTGTACTGCGCCCCATGGGCGGGGTGAATCGGGTGTGCGTCAGCGTGCAAGTGCAGAACCTGCAACCCCACGCCAAAGGCGCGACGTTCGATCTGCTGACCAGCCTCGACGATCAGTTGGGGCCGTTGTGGGAAGCAGAAAGCCGGATGCTCTGTCGCGGTGTCAAACTCGAGGGCGAACCGCTCGAAGAACCTCTGACATCCAGCCTGGACTTGAGCGAAATCGAGCACTGGAAAGCGCCCCCGGACATCGGCAGGCAATACGCCAAGGTGTCCGGCGACTACAACCCGATCCACCTGAGCGCGGCCAGCGCCCGGCTCTTCGGTTTCCCGACCGCCATCGCCCATGGCCTGTGGAACAAGGCACGCACACTGGCTGCGCTGGCCGGGCACCTGCCGACGGCAAATGTCGAGATCGCGGTGCAGTTCAAGAAGCCGGTACGGTTGCCCAGTGAAGTGACGTTGCTGGCCAGTGCGCCAGGGCCGAGCGGGGATTTGCAGTTGGTGGGCGCCGGGGATCTGGAGCATATGGTCGGGCAGTGGCGGCCGGTTGCCTGACAAGGCCGATGTCTGTGGCGAGGGAGCTTGCTCCCTCGCCACAAAAGCTGCGTGGTCAGTCTTGCGGATCGAGATTGTCCAGCGCCCGGTTCACCGCCAGCTCACCCAGCATGATCACATGCGCAATCCCCAGCATCGTATTGCGCTGCGAGCCTTCCAGAAACCCCGCGAAATCACTCGCCATCACACTCGCCGACGCCAGTGATTCACAGGCGTGGGCCAGCAGGGTTTCGGTGTCGATGTCCGAGGCAATGACGAACATCGTGCTGGGCTTGTGAATGGCAGGCTGCTTAGGTGGATTGAGGTAGTGATCGAGGGCGCGGTCGGCGGCTTCGTGGAGTTTGTTTGAGTGGGGGGAATGGTATGGGGAAACGTCGTCGGTTTCGGGGGGATTTGGGGTGGGTTTGATCATGGTGAAGCTCCATTCTTGGATTTGGAGTTCGCCATCACTGCGACCAAGCAGAAGGGTGGCGAACCGTACGCAGGTTGGTCGACCAGGGAATGGAAACCCGGCAGGGCCTAGGCCCTCCCACGCACAGCTCGCCATTAAGCAAGCACAAAAATGCCGCTCGCGCGGCACTGTGCGCCATTCTAAACCCGGGCGACCAAACCCGATCACTGAATTTGCAGCGACTGACAAAGGCTAGAGATCGCACTTCCGACGGACAACCTGAAAAACATGTCGGAGGTTTCCTCGGGACTTGAGGAAAACTACACAGGATTGGTCGGCTGACAGGCCGCCATCGCGAGCAAGCTCGCTCCCACAGTTGGGCTGGGTACATTCGAAAGAAATTGGTCGGCTGTCAGGCCGTCTTCGCGAGCAAGCCCGCTCCCACAGGTACTCAGTACATCCGAAAGATTTCGATCGGCTGTCAGGCCGCCATCGCGAGCAGGCTCGCTCCTACAGAAGAGCAAAGGCAGAGCGGCGTACACCACTGCTCTTCACCACTCATCAGGCCGAGCGTTAGCTCGCCTGCAGCTCTTGATCTTGATCCACCCGCCCCCTCGGCAGGCTGAGTGGAGGCGTTCATCCGGGGGTGGGCGCGCAGCGCCGTTCGGCGCAGCCGAACACATCGAGAGAAGGAAGCCGCCGTTACCGCAGCAATGGATATGTACACCATCCAAAAAAACCCCTGTGGGAGCACAGGGGTTGAGAGGCCGGCTGATTCTAGGACGCGTGCGGTGGATAGTTGGCCAATATCCGCGTGACCGTTTGCCAGATGGCATCGCGACGATCCGTCGGGTTCGGCGTGCGGCTGAGCATCTGCTCGTCACTGCCGCGCCACACCAGTTTGCCGTCCTTGCCATCGAGCAGGTCGATCTGGATGGTCGCCACTTTGTAGCTGACATTGCGGGTTTCGTTGTACATCGGTGCGCCGTAGTAGCCATGCCACGGGTAACCCCAGCCGCCGCCGTAATTGGTGGTCACCTGTTGCTGCCGCTCTTCGACAATCAGGTAGGCCTGCACATTCAAATCGCCCTTGGCACCCGCGGCGGCCGGACGCAGACCGCGCTGATCCAGTTGATCGGCAACCGCCTGACGGACGCGCTGTTCGGTCAGGTCGCTCTTGATCCGTGGATCATCGGGACGGTATTGCAGGGCGGGTTCTTTCCAGGTCCAGCTGCGATAGGCAGCAAAGTCGCGGCTGGCGTCGAAGTCATGATTGACCTGGTTGGCGGCGCAGGCACTGAGCAGCGCGGCCACTACCAGTAAAACTAAACGGCGGAACATGATGATTCTCCGGTTGAAGACATGATCCTGTGGAATGCTTCTTATCTACAAGAAGCTAACTAGGAGGATACGCCGACATCGCCTTTTCCACAGCCTCCCGTATCGCATCGGCGCGCTCGCTTTCGCGGCCCCGGTTGCCGGTTTCAGCGCTGGAGCTCCAAATCGGTTGACCACTTTTGGCGTCAAACATGTCCACCTGCACGACCACGACCTGTTCCTGATAGGTACGGATGATCGGCACGGTGGCGTATCCGCCATATCCAGGACCGTAGCCGTTGTAGCCGCCATAACCGCCGCCGTAATAGTCGTCCCGAACCTGACGCAGGCGGGTTTCCATCCGCAGGTCGGCGCTGACAAACAGGTCCGCCGGACGATTGTCATGCAGCGGACGCAAACCCCGCTGATCCAGCGCATTGCTGACCGCTTCGGCGACCTGCGCCGAGTCCGCCCACGCAGTGCCCGGTGGCAGATGGCCGTTGAGCCAGGCCCAACTGCGATAACGTCCATAGTCACGCGGCGCTGCCGGGTAAGCGCTGCGGTCAAAAGTATTGGCGGCCTGGGGTGGCGCCGGTGGCAAAGGGTTGGAAGTGGCCACATAGGGGTTGCTGCCCTGACAGGCAGCCAGCCCCAGGCAGAACACCAGTACACCTGAATGATTTTTCATTTCGTGCTCCGATCAGACAGGCCGACAGATCCAGTGCAAGTAACGCCCAAGTCCGGCAAAGCTTGGATGGCGACGGTGGGCCAGTTCCATTTCGAGCAGGTCCACCAGTTCGGCACGGGCCTGGAATTCCACCGGCATGTAATCGTGAAAAACTCGCACGCCACTCTGTATTTCGACCTTCCACAGGCCTTCAAGTTGCGTCGCCAGCTCGCGCGGATCAAGGGGCTGCTGCGGGGTCAGGCTCTGCTTTTCGCCGGCCATGTCGTTCTTGCGCATCTTGCGGAAATGGCCCTTGAGCAAGTTGCGATAAATCAGCGCGTCGCGGTTGTAGAACGCCAGGGACAGCCAGCCATCCGCCTTGGTCAGTTGATGCAGCACCGGCAGGATGGCGTGGGGTTCGGCCAGCCATTCCAGCACGGCGTGGCACAGCACCAGATCGTAGGGTTCGGTGAGCTGCCCGAGCAGTTCCTGCCAGGGTGCCTGAATGAATGTGGCGCTCTGCCCGGCTTCGGCAAAACGCTGGCGGGCGCCTTCGAGCATCGGTTCGGCAGGCTCGGCGAGGGTCACCTGATGGCCGCGCTGGGCCAGCCACAACGACATGTGACCAAGGCCGGCACCGATGTCCAGAACGCGCAGCGGACGGTCGGGCAAGGTTTCGGCCAGATCGGCCTGCAACACCGCCAGACGGATCGCACCTTTGGCACCGCCGTAGATTTTTTCGGCGAAACGGGTCGCCAGTTGATCGAAATGACGGTCGCTCATCAGCTGAACCTCCGTTCGCTGTCCGCCAGCTTGCTGCGCACCACGGCATCCATGTCCAGGCCCAGCTCACTGCACAACAGCAACAGATAAAGCACAATGTCACCGACTTCCTGCCCGGCGTGGGCGAGTTTGTCCGCCGGCAACTGGCGTGACTGGTCTTCGGTAAGCCACTGGAAAATCTCCACCAGCTCGGACATTTCCACGCTCGCGGCCATGGCCAGGTTTTTCGGGCTGTGAAATTGTCGCCAGTCATTGCGGTCACGGATGGCGTGCAGGCGTTCGGTCAGTTCAACAAGGTTCATCGGGCTCTCCTGAAGGCGTATAGCTTCGGGGGGATCACAGGTGAAGGCAAGGGGCAGAAGTTGCATGCTCACCTGCGCAACCCTCTATGCTTGTGGGAACTCGGCAGCATGATCGACAGCCCAAGACTCAATTCTCTTTAATCAGGACGTTCACTCCATGCAGGTAGAAGGATTTTCCGAATGGCTCGGCCAGGTACTCGGCTCGATCATCCGCTTCATCATTGATGGCCTCAGTGGGCTGTTCAATCTGTTGAGCAACGCCAGCAGTAATTTTGTCGAAGGCCTGTCCCAGGCGCTGGGCATGGATACCTCGGTCATCAGCATCGTGACCTTGATCCTCGGGCTGATACTGCTGTGGTCGGCGATCCGCGCCTTTCTCAATGCGTCGTTCATCATGGGGATCATCTGGTTGATGTTGGGGCTTTGGTTGCTCAGCTGGATCATCCACTGACACCATCAATTCCTATAGGAGCCGGCTTGCCAGCTCCTACATTGGAGCGCGGCATATCCGGAATGTGCCGCTACAATGCCTGCTCCCAAGGAGCCTGCATGTCCAACCTGACCGCCGACTGGCGCGACCGCCCTACCCATCGCCGGGTCTGGGCACTCGCCGCGCCGATGATTCTTTCGAACATTTCAGTACCGCTGGTGGCACTGGTCGACAGCACCGTCATCGGTCACCTGCCCCACGCCCATCAACTCGGCGCCGTCGCGGTCGGGGCCAGTCTGTACACCTTCCTTGCCTGGGCCATGGGCTTTCTGCGCATGGGCTCCACCGGGTTCGCCGCCCAGGCGGCGGGGCGCGGGGATGGTGCGGCCTTGCGGCAGATTCTGTTGCAAGGCCTGTTGCTCGCCATCGGCCTGGCCGTGGTCCTGGGTGCGGTGGGCGTACCATTGAGCGGGGTGGCGTTGCACTTCATGCAACCGTCGGCTGAGCTCGATCAGCTGACCCGCGAGTTTTTCCACACCCGTCTGTTCGGACTCCCCGCAGCGCTGGCCAGCTATGCCTTGGTCGGCTGGTTTCTCGGCACCCAGAATGCCCGGGCGCCGCTGGCGATTTTGCTGAGCACCAACCTGGTCAACATTGCCCTGAACCTGTGGTTCGTCCTCGGCCTGGAGTGGGGCGTGGTCGGTGCCGCCCGGGCCTCGGTGATTGCCGAGTGGACAGGGGCACTGATCGGTTTGCTGATGACCCGCAAAGCCCTGCGCGCCTACCCCGGGCATATCGCCTGGGCGGCATTGGCGCTGTGGCAGAGTTGGCGGCCATTGCTGGCGGTCAACCGCGACATCTTCATCCGTAGCCTGGCGCTGCAATCGGTGTTTTTCCTGATCACGGTGCAAGGTGCGCGGTTGGGCGACGCCACGGTCGCGGCCAATGCCCTGCTGCTCAATGGCTTGCTGCTGACCGCCCATGCCCTCGATGGCCTGGCCCACGCCGTGGAAGCCCTGTGCGGGCATGCGCTTGGCGCCCGCAATCGCGATGCCCTGCGCCGCTCATTGGTGGTGGCCGGCGGCTGGTCGTTGCTGGCAAGCCTGGGCTTTGCTGCGCTGTTTCTGTGCGCCGGGCATCTATTCATCGAGATGCAGACCAACATTCAGAGCGTACGCGACACCGCGTTCATCTACTTGCCCTACCTCGCCGTACTACCGCTGATTGCCGTCTGGAGTTACCTGCTCGACGGCCTGTTCATCGGCGCCACCCGCGCCAGGGAAATGCGCAACGGCATGCTGCTGACCGTGGCGCTGGTGCTGCCTATCGGCTGGGCACTGCAAGGCGGGGGCAACCATGGCCTGTGGATAACCTTTTTGTTGTTCATGCTCCTGCGCAGTCTGACCCTTGGCGTGATTGCCTGGCGTCTGCGCCGTCACGATGGCTGGTTCGCCGGCAGCACTCACTGAACGGGGCAACCTCATGACCAGGGTGGATCGCTCTGCCACAAGTGACGCAGGCTATCGAGGCGCTCCTGTTGAGTCCGCCCCGGCAGCGGCTGCACGGGCACGGCGTCGGGATACTGCAAGCGCAGCCATATCCAGCCATCAAGCACCGGGCGCTCGCTGAAACCCAGCGCCACCCCTTCTTGCACATGGGCCCTCAGGCGGGAGAAATCGGCACCGGTGGATTGGTTCCAGCGCCAGGCCTGCTGCTCGAGCAGGCAGGTTTGCAGTTTTTCCTGTTGCCCGGCACTGAGGTTCTCCTCGACTGCCAACGGACTGACCGCCAGCCCCGGGTTGGACAAGCGCTGCCAGCCCTCACATCCCGTCGCGCGGTCGGCCCAGCTGCCACCGAACCAGCGCAACTGGTTGATGGGCCCGAGCCAGCGACTCAGCTCAACGGCATCGCAGGCATCGAAGAAATAGCTCGCCGTGATCGGGTTGTAGTAGCTCAAAAGGGCCCGGTGCAGGCCAAGCGTGACCGTGAGCATGCGCTGCAAATGCGTCAGCAACGACGCAGCGCTGGCCTCGCTGACCATCAGCAATCCGGGCCAGCGTTGTCCGTCGACGATGCATAAGTCGGCCAGTGCCGGGCAGGTACGCAGATCGACCAGGACCGGTCCCTGCTCATGCAGCGCATGCCACTCCGTACCTTCGAACAACCCTGACCACCGGGCTTGCGCAAACATCTGCCGAAGTGTGACACCCGCCTGCGGCGTGCCCGGTACATCCAGCAACAGCCACTGCGGGGGTGCCTCGGGCTTGCGTGTGGCGATCATGCTCCAGAGCTCTGGCCAAGCTGCGTCGCCAGACGACAGGTACACAACGCCTGTGCGCAATGGTTGAAGCTGCCACCGCCGGGCAGCAGGCACAACACCAGCAATGGCTCCCCCGACCGCAACCATTGCTCCAGGCCCTCATCATGGGTGCAGCCGGGCTGGGGGGTGTCAGCGTCCGTCACTTCGACCTTTGCCGGCGCATGCAGCAGCCCGGTTATCTGCGGTTGATCGGGATCGCCCTCGACAAAACCCACGACCAGCTCAGTCCCTTCCCGCAATGGCAAGAACGTCGATGCCTGCAGTTGCCTGGCCAGGGGTAACCAGCAATGGCTGGGCGCAGCCCCTTCGCCCTGATAAAGCCAGTCGAACTGCACCGGTACCGGCCTTGCCGGGTCGGGGCCTGGTTCATCGACCTCGACGACCCACGCCCGTTGCAGGCTATGCATTTGTGGTTTGACCGTCACACAGGGCGGCGCGAAGGGTGTCGGCCACTGCAGAGCACGGGCCTGATTGTGGTAAGGCCTCGCCGTATCCTGACTGCCCCAATGCTCAACGTGGGTCAGCAACCAGAGGCGATTGCATTCGGCAACCGGATGACCGGACAGCGGCATCAGCCGACCGCTGCGCAAGGTCGCCAGGTCTGTCCGGCATTCGGCACTCTGCACCGCTGTCCCACCACAGTGCAGACGTTCGAACTGCCGCACCGCCGGCCGATCGCCCTCGCTGCGCAATACCGCAGGTTCGCCGGTTGGAAAATGCCGATGATCATCCCCAAACACCACACAGTGCCCGCGGGCCCGGTGTTCGAAGTGGTAGTGAAGTCGTTCCTGGGCGCACAGTCGCTGGAGAAACTGCAGATCCGACTCTCGATATTGCGTGCAGAAATCCCGGGGCGGGTATTCGCAGCTCAGCGCCAGGCGTCGATCTTTGCCGGTAATACCGTGCTCCTTGAGCACCCGGTCGAGGATTTGCGGCACTGAAAGGGCGCTGAAAATTCGTTGGCTGAAGCGCTGGGCCAGGCAAGCCAGTTTTGGCCCCAGACGCACCTGGCAGAGCCGGGGTCCCGAGGCATGATCACGCTGGACGAGTTCATGCAATTGTCCATGCACGTGGCTTCCGTCTGGTCCGAAATGCAACGAGGCCGGGCGGTACAGCAAACTGGCAAGGTCAAGCACCGGGTCATCGATCAGCAGTTCCAGGTCGAACACGAACGGCTCGCTGATGGCCTCTTTACCGGTAAAGGCCAGGACCTCAAAGGAGTCGGGCAGACCTGCTACATCCAGACGAAATGACGGTTCGCTGACTGGATTGAACATCGGCGTTTCTCTACAGGAGGGGCGGCCGGGGATTCTCGCTGAGAGACATGGCCGAGTAGAGTGCCGAAGTACAACTTAGGAAATGACCTACGCGAAAAGAAGACCAAATGGCATGGATTGCCAAGGACGTGGGCAGTTTCGCTTGAAAAAAAAGAATCGGCCCACCAGGTCATCTGAAATTTCCGCAGCAAACGGAAAATTTTCAGACAACCTGATAAGCGTGACGCTTACCTCAGGACGACAGGTAAGACGAACGGGTCAGCCCCAGACGCAAGGCATCGAGGAACTGCGTGCGCTCGGTGGCGCTGATGCGGGCACTGGCGCACTTGTCGCGGTAGTGGGTCATCAGCTCTTCCGGCGACAAGTGCACGTAACGCAGCATGTCTTCGATGGTGTCGTGGGTTTCGATACCGGCGTGGTACACGCTGCCGTCGGCGTTCTGGTAGATGTTCACCGAGTCGGTGTCACCGAACAGGTTGTGCATGTCGCCGAGAATTTCCTGGTAGGCACCCACCAGGAAAATCCCCAGCAGATAGTCTTCACCTTCGTTCAGACCGTGCACCGGCAAGCTGGTCTCGATGCTCTGCTCGTCGACGTACTGCTTGATCTTGCCGTCGGAATCGCAGGTCAGGTCTTGCAGCACTGCACGGCGCAGCGGCTCTTCGTCGAGACGGTGCAGCGGCAGGATCGGCAGGACCTGGCCAATAGCCCAGGTGTCCGGCAGGCTCTGGAACACCGAGAAGTTGCAGATGTACTTGTCGGCCAGCTTGTCGTTGAGTTCGTCGAGCACCTGACGGTGGGAACGCTGACGGGCCTTCAACGAGTTGTGCAGGCGGCGGCAAACGGCGAAGTAGCATTGCTCGGCCAGGGCTTTTTGCGCCAGGGTCAGCTTGCCATCGGCGTATTGAGTGGCCACGTCGCTCATGTAGTGCGTGGCGCGCCAGTAGGTCTCGGTGACCATTTCGATGTCGGTCGGGCCTAGCAGGTCAACCAGCCACTGAACGGTTTCCGGCAGCTCTTCCTTGTTATCGATCTTCGGCACATCGTCGTTGTGTTTCTCGACGTCGGTCACCTGCACCACCAGCATGGCGTGGTGGGCGGTCAGGGAGCGGCCGCTTTCGGAGAAGATGTTCGGGTGCGGCAGGCTCTGCGCGTCGCAGAATTCCTTGAGCATCCCGACCACGACGCCGGCGTAATCGTCCATGTCGTAGTTGATCGAACTGGCGTTACGCGAGTGCGTGCCGTCGTAGTCCACGCCCAAGCCACCGCCGACGTCGATGTGGTCCACCGGCAGGCCAAGGTTGCGCAACTCGCCGTAGTAACGGATCGCTTCCTTGAAGCCGTGCTGGTAGTCCGCGAGGTTGGCAATCTGCGAGCCCATGTGGAAGTGCAGCAGGCGAATGCCCTGGTCCAGGCCGGCCGCGCGGAAACGCTCGACCACCGACAGCAGTTGCGCGGCCGACAGGCCGAACTTGGATTTCTCGCCGCCGGTGTCCGCCCACTTGCTCGAGGCCAGGGACGAGAGGCGCACGCGCAGGCCGACCTGAGGCTTGACCTTGAGCGAGGCCGCTTCTTCGATCACCAGACCAACTTCGGATTCTTTCTCGATCACGATGAACACGTTGTGGCCGAGCTTCTGGCCCATCAGCGCCAGACGGATGAACTCGCGGTCCTTGTAACCGTTGCAGACGATGGTGCCGCCCTTCGGCGCCAGTGCCAGCACCGCCAGCAGTTCGGGTTTGGACCCGGCTTCCAGGCCGATGGAAACGTTCTGGGTGGCGATGATGTTCTCGATCACCGCTTCCTGCTGGTTCACCTTGATCGGGTACAGCGCGGTGTACTTGCTCTGGTATTCCAGGCGCTCGATGTTGGCGTCGAACGCGCCGGTCAGCTGACGCACGCGGTCTTGCAGAATGTCCGGGAAACGGACCAGCAACGGCAAGGACAGGCCGCTTTTGCGCAGCTGGTCGACTTGCTCGAACAGGTCGATAGGCGAGCTGCTCGGACCGTTCGGACGAACTTCGACGCGACCGGCGTCATTGATCGCGAAATACCCGGCCCCCCAATGGCGAATCCCGTAAACACTGCGGCTGTCCGCAACTGTCCATTGGCTGCCATCGTCTTTGCGTGTGCGTCGTACGGACATCGAAGTCCCCTATAAAGAAGTCATAGTGCGTCGCCTGGGTTCAGGCCGGCGCAGTCTAAAGAATGAAAATGACGGTTCGTCAACGAGGCAATAGACCCCGCCGACCGCAACGAGTTTAGAAACCGGTCATGAACAGGCTCTGTGAAAACCATGTGGCTGACGCCAGGCCTGAATGCCATCAGGACCGGATCAAACCGAGGGTGGTTTTCACAGAGGCTGCTAGCCGCCGGACTTCTTCGCTTTGAAACCGAGCTTGATCAGTTCTGCCAAGAGTAGCTCGACATGATCGCCCTGGATTTCGATGACACCGTCTTTCAACGCCCCACCGGTACCGCAACGTTTCTTCAACGTCGTGGCCAGTTCCTTGAGCGCGTCTTCAGCCAATGGCACGCCGGTGATGGTGGTCACCGTCTTGCCGCCACGGCCCTTGCTTTCGCGACGCACGCGTGCGATGCCGTCGCCGGCAGGGATAACGGTCTGTTTGCAGATGCAGGCGTCCACCGGTTTACTGCATTCCGGGCAATGACGACCTGCGTCGGTGGAAAATACCAGGCCGCCCAAGGCGGCGAAGGATGCGGCTTTTTTGGCCACCGGCAATCCTCTTCGGAGGACAAAGACTGGTCGCAGCACTTGGGAAGTGCTATCGACCGCGAAGCCCCACTCAGGCAGGGGCAGCGCTACTGAATCGGTACAACATTCACTTCACTGTAGGAGCGAGCTCGCTCGCGATGAACTCAAAGACGATGCGTTCATTCTGGATGCCTGCGTTATCGTTGACGTCCATCGTGAGCAAGCTCGCTCCTACAACAACAAGCAATACCGGTTCAGTTTGAAAAGGTCGCGCAGTGTAACGGCAAAAACGCCGATTGCTAAGAGCCAATCGGCGCCAATTTATAGCTGTTTTGCGACGTCGTTCCGGCGTGAGCGCAAATAGCGCTTCAACGCAGCCAGAGAGTCCGGGCAATAAGGCTTTTGCCCGATTTCCAGCATGACCTGATCAATGGGGATAAAGCGCGCTTCGAGCACCTCTTCCGGTTGCAGGATCAACGGACCATCCCACACCGCCGAGAACGCCGAACACCACAGGCGATTGCCGGTGTCCTCGAAGAAAAAGTGGTCATGGGCGGTCAGTTCCACGCCACTCACGCCCAATTCTTCCTCCAGCTCCCGGGCCGCCGACTCGGCGTAGGTTTCACTGGCGAGCACCATGCCGCCCGCCGCAACGTCCCAGTAACCGGGATAGATCGCCTTGCTCAGGGTGCGGCGATGCACGCACAACTCGCCAGCGGAATTGAACAACATGATGTAGGTGCCGCGCCCGATCAGCCCGCGCTCGCGCAAGTCGGAACGGACCAGGGCGCCGAGCAGGTTGTCCTGTTCGTCGACCCAGGCGATCTGTTCGGCATCGGACGCCGCGCGGTGCGCGGCTTCTCTGGCGTTATCGACCATGACTCAGCCCTGATTGAGCAATTGACGCAAATCGATCACCGCGGCGTTGGCCCGGGAAATGTAATTGGCCATGACCAGCGAGTGGTTGGCCAGTACGCCGAAGCCGCTGCCGTTGAGGATCATCGGGCTCCATACCGGCTCCTGCGACGCCTCCAGTTCACGAATGATCTGGCGCACGCTGACGGTGGCGTTCTTCTTGGCCAGCACATCGGCGAAGTCGACTTCGATGGCGCGCAGCAAATGCGACAACGCCCAGGCCTGGCCGCGGGCTTCGTAGAACACGTTGTCGATCTGCAGCCATGGGGTTTCAACGATTTCTTCGTCGACCTGCGGCGCGACGCCCGGTGCCACCACCTCGGTTTTCAACGCGGTGTTGAGCTTGACCCGGCCCACACTGGCCGACAGTCGTTGCGACAGCGAACCCAGACGGGTGCCGACATCACCCAGCCAGTTGTTCAGGTTATCGGCGCGGGCATAGAACAGCGCGCTCTTCTGGTTCGGATCGGACAGGCGCGCCTGATAGCGGCTCAGGGAGTTGATGCCTTCCTGATATTCGGACTCGCTGGACGGCAGCACCCAGCTCTTGTTGTCGAAGTTGAAACGCGGCTCGGCCTTGGCCAGGTCGGCGTCTTCGGCGGACTGCGACTGCGAACGGGCGAAGTCTTTACGCATTGCCCGGCTCAGGTCGCGGACCTGCACCAGCACGCCGTATTCCCAGCTCGGCATGTTGTCCATCCACAGGCCTGGCGGGAATCGGTCGTTGGAAATATAGCCGCCCGGCTTGGTCAGCAAGGTGCCGGCGACGGTCTTCAGGGTTTCCACTGTGGTGTAGCCAACGACCATCTGCTTGCCTTCTTTCTCGGCCGCCAGTTGAGCGGTCTGCTGGACCGGGAACAGCGCCGGCTCCTGGCTCCAGTACCAGCCCAGGACACTCGCCACCAACAGGTAGATGCCCAGCAAAGTGGCCAGCGCCCGGCTGAACAGCAGACCGCCCAGATAACTGCGGGTCTCCGACTTCGGTTCAGCGGCACGTTCAGGCGCACTGCCTGTGCGGTTCTTCCAGTCCAGCATAGCGATATCCTTTCAAGCTCTTGAGGTCAACGGTTCGACCACAACCATACAACAACGTGCCTTGGCCCGGCACCCGCCATCGCACCGATGCGGAAAATTACCGGTCTTGCGGATGAAAAGAGTTCCCGCCCACCAGATGACTGTGTTGCCGTCGAAATCCTCCTAATGGTTTGGATGACACGCCCCAAGGGAATCCCTGCCCCCTGAGGCCAATAAAAACTGGCCGATCCACACCGCTCAGACAGCCGTAAATGGCCAATGGTCTGTTACCCGCCAATTGCCGCCCTGCGCCCGTCAAGCGCCCTGATTCACGGCACTTCGCCTGCGCACACGGCGACTAAACAGCCCAGAGTCAGACCGATCGGTCACAAATTGAATGAAGCCACATTGCAGATTATTGACGTACAGCACTCATGTAATGGAAAAGTGGTGCTAGCATAGAGCCACCAGTCGACCTCAGCGTGCACCCTAACTAGTAGTCAGGATATGACCGAGCCAGAAGACCCCAGCCGCGAGCGCCTCAAGCACCATTTTGCCCAGCGGGTAATTCATCAGGCTCGTCAGATTCTTGAGATATGGCAGCGCCTGCAACGCAGTGAGTGGTCCACCGCCGACCTTTCGGAATTGAGCGAGGCCAATCTGCGCCTGCTGCGTTTCGCCGAGCGTTTCGAACAACCGGAACACACGCAATTGGCACGCCACATCGGTCAGTCCCTGGAGGCGGTCGACGCCAATCGCGGACGCCTGAGCAGCGGCCTGATCACCGACCTCAATCGCTTGATGCAGCGCCTGTCACGTACCGGCCTGCGCCACGGCGACCAACTCGATCAGACCTTCCTGCCACCGCTGCGCAAGCCCGTCTATGTGATGCTGCAGGATCACGGCCGCGCCGAGCGCCTGGCCAAACAACTGGAATTCTTCGGGCTCAGCGCCCAGTCCCTGGACAGCGTAGACACGTTTCGCTCATCGATGGTCGAGCGCTTGCCGGCGGCGATGGTCATGGACGTGGATTTCAGCGGCCCCGGCGTCGGCCTGAAACTGGCCGCCGAAGCCCAGGAAGGCCTGGACCACCGCTTGCCGCTGCTGTTCTTCAGCCTGCACGAAACCGACACCCCGACCCGACTCGCCGCCGTGCGCGCCGGTGGCCAGGAGTTTCTCACCGGCACCCTCGAAGCGTCGAGCCTGCTGGAGAAGATCGAAGTCCTGACCTGCGTTGCCCAGTACGAACCATATAAAGTGCTGATCATCGACGACTCCCGCGCCCAGGCCCTGCACACCGAGCGCCTGCTCAACAGTGCAGGAATCGTCACCCGGACGTTGATCGAGCCGATCCAGGCCATGGCCGAACTGGCGGATTTCCAGCCGGACCTGATCATCCTCGACATGTACATGCCAGCCTGCACCGGCACGGAACTGGCCAAGGTGATCCGCCATAACGACCGTTACGTCAGTGTGCCGATCATTTACCTGTCGGCAGAAGACGACCTGGACAAACAGCTCGACGCCATGAGCGAAGGCGGCGATGACTTCCTGACCAAACCGATCAAGCCCCGGCACCTGATCACCACCGTGCGTAATCGCGCGGCACGGGCACGCAACCTCAAGGCACGAATGGTCCGCGACAGTCTCACCGGCCTGTACAACCACACGCATATCCTGCAATTGCTCGAAGACTGCTCGTTCCGCGCCCGCCGCGAAAGCAAGCCGCTGAGCTTTGCCATGCTCGACATCGATCACTTCAAACGGGTCAACGACAGCCACGGCCACCCCATGGGCGACCGGGTGATCAAGAGCCTGGCGCTGTTTCTCAAGCAACGCCTGCGCAAAAGCGACTTCATCGGCCGCTACGGTGGCGAAGAGTTCGCCATCGTTATGCCGGACACCGATATCGAAGCGGCCTACAACGTGCTCGATGAAATCCGCCAGCGTTTTGCCGAGATTCACTACCCCGCTCAACCCGAGGATCTGTGGTGCACCTTCAGCGCCGGAGTGGTTGAGCTTTGCGAAAGCTCCGACAGCCTGATAATGGCCAGCCAGGCTGACGAAGCGCTGTATCACGCCAAACACGGCGGACGCAATCGCGTACAGGCCGCACGCACATCAAAGCAAAGTGCCACTTTTTTATCGGAATCGACCGATACGGTCATAACCCTGTAACAGAAACGCAATAACTTCAGGCACTTACCATTTCTGTCGTTGGTAGTCCGTAATGCGCCTGAAGCTGCTGACCAATCTCAATACCCTCCTTCTGGTGGCCGTGTGCGTGGCCCTCGGCGCTACGCTGTGGTGGTCGCAAAAAGCCCTTGAGCGTCCGTATCTATTAATGGAGCGCTACCTGGGCTTGTCGCAGCAATTTCAGAATGAAGTGGCCCGCAGCGTCGAGGACTACCTTGGCAGCGGCGATGCACTGCGCCTGAGCAGTGCCGCCCAAGGCATCGACAGCCTGCAAAAAGAACTCGGCGAATTGCCACCGGCCTTGGCCGAGACGTTGCGCCCCAGCCTGTCGACCCTTGAAGAATTCAGCAAAACCGACCTGCTGGCCGCCGGCAAACTGGCCGGCGATCCGCAGGCCTTGCTGCTGCAGGCCGAGCGCGAACTGGGTGCCAGTCTCGATCAGCTCAGCCAGTACGCCAGCGGCAACGCAGCCTACCTGACGCCGCTGCTTACCGCGTCGCAGCACTTGGGCAAATTGTCGCTGGCCCGGGACAAACTGGTCAGCAGCGGCCGCAGTGAACTGGCCGTCGATGTTGAGCGCGAAGTCGCCAACATCCGTACCCAGGCCGAAAAACTGGACGCCCTGCCCTTGCTGGGCGTGACTACCAGCAACGAGTCGAACACCGATGATTTCGCCTCGATGATGGGCCTTGAGAACAAGGAAAAAACCGTCGCCGAAGATGCTGGCGTCGGCCTCAAGCGCGAACTGAACAGCCTGCTCACCCGCTACCCGGCCGAGCTCACGCGCACTCGCGATCAAATCCAGAAACGCGCCGACCTCAGCGCCGCGACTCACGTGAAAATCGCCGACGTGCAACAGGCCATTGCCGGGCTGGAACCGGTGGTGCGCGCCCAGCACGGGCAGATCCAGGGCGAAGTGCGGCTGATGCAAGGTGTGATGATCGGTTTGATTCTGTTGATCGCGCTGCTGATCGACACCCTGCAGCGCAAACTGGCCCGGACCCTGACCAACCTCGCCCCAGCCCTGTCGACCTGGGCCGAAGGCGACTTCAGCCGCGACATTCAACTGGGCAACACCAACCGCGAATTGCATGACATTGAAGCCTCGCTCAACCGCTTGCGCGCCTATCTGGTGGATCTGGTGGGGACCATTCGTCGCAACGCCGAACAGGTGGCCGGTAGCAGCCGCACCCTGGCCGACCTGAGCAACGACCTGCACAGCGGCGCCGAGCATCAGGCCGGCGACACAGCACTGATCCGCGACTCCCTCAGCGAACTGGAGGCGACCATTCAACAAGTCGCCGGCGATGCCAGCCAGGCCGCCGACGCCAGCCGCCACGCCGGCCTGGCCGTGGAGCATGGACAGAAAGTCATCGGCCTGAGCCTCACCGGCCTGCATGCGTTGGTGGATGAAGTGCAAGGCAATGCACAAATGATCGAACACCTGGCCGAAGAATCGGCCACCATCGGCGGCGTGTTGACGGTGATCCGCTCGATTGCCGACCAGACCAACCTGCTGGCCTTGAACGCCGCCATCGAGGCGGCCCGGGCCGGGGAAATGGGCCGAGGCTTTGCCGTGGTGGCCGAAGAGGTGCGCTCACTGGCGCAACGTACCGCCGGGGCCACGGCAGAAATCCAGGCGCTGATCGCAGGGCTGCAAACCGCCGCACGGCAATCGGTGGATGGCATGCGCGCCCAGGTCGAACACGCCGAAGCCACGGCCAACCAGGCCCAGGCCGCCGATGGCGCGCTGGATAAAATCGTCGGGGCGATCCAGACCATTTCCGACACGGCGATACGCATCGCCGATGTCACCGCCCAGCAGAGCGGTGCTGTCAGTGAGATCCGTGACCACAGCGAGCGAATTCACCAGTTGGGTGGGGATAACTTGCTGCGCATTGGCGAAGGACGTGAGCAAGGAGAGAATTTGCTGGTGCTGGGTGGGCGACTGCATACCGCCGTTCAAGCCTTTCGCGTCTGACAGACCGCCATCGTGAGCAAGCTCACTCCCACATTTGATTTGTGCACGACGCAAATCCCCTGTGGGAGCGAGCTTGGTCCGGGCGGCGTTCCGACGATGGCGTCAGAACAAACACCTCAGACTCCCCTCCTGCATACCACGCCGCCGTCCGCTATCATCCCCCCAATTCCGATACGCGAGATTGTCATGCGCCGTTTGCTTTGCCTGCTGTTTTTAGTGTTCGCCCTGCCGGCCAGCGCCACTGGCTTGCTGGAGAACCGACCCAGTTCGACCCTGGGCTCGATCAACAACAGCGCCGACTTCCTGCCGGTGCGCGAAGCGTTCCAGCTGAGTCTGGTGGACAGCACGCCGCAATCGATCAAGCTACGGTTCGTCGCCACCGAAGGTTATTACCTCTACCGACACCGCTTTCAATTTCGCGCCGATCCGGCCGACGTCGTCCTCGGCGCGGCGAAACTGCCCGACGGCCAGAAAAAGCATGATCAATACTTCGGCGACGTCGAGGTCTACCACGGCATTCTCGACGTCGAGCTACCGCGCACCGATCAACGCGCCTTCACCCTGGCCGTGACCTATCAGGGTTGCGCCGACAAAGGCCTGTGCTATCCGCCGGAAACCGAGCGCCTGAGCATCGACGGCAGCGGCGCTCCGGCGACGGTTTATCCATGGAGCTGGCGCGAACTGGCATTGTTTTTCCTGGCCGGCCTGGGCCTGACGTTCACGCCATGCGTGCTGCCCATGCTGCCGATCCTGTCCGGCGTGGTGCTACGCGGCCAGGTCGGTGGCTGGCGCGGTTTCAATCTTTCATTGGCCTATGTGCTGCCGATGGCCGCCTGCTTTGCCCTGCTCGGTGCGCTGATGGGCCTGTTCGGTGCCCAGCTAAATCTGCAGGCGCGGCTGCAATCGGCCTGGGTGCTGGTGCCGTTCGCGATGTTCTTTGCGCTGTTCGCGTTGGCGATGTTCGGCGTCTTCGAACTCAAGTTGCCGCACGCCATCAGCAGCCGCCTGGACCGTATCGCCGGCCGCACCGAAGGCGGGTCACTGTGGGGCGCCGCGGTGTTGGGCGTGGTCTCCAGCTTGCTGGTTTCACCCTGTGTTTCGGCGCCACTGGCCGGTGCGCTGCTGTACATCAGCGCCAGTGGCGATGCCCTGGGCGGCGGCCTGAAACTGTTCACGCTCGGACTCGGCATGGGCGCTCCGCTGTTGCTGGTAGCCACCGGTGGCGCAGCCTGGCTGCCGAAAAGCGGCCCGTGGCTGGTCTACGTGAAAAACGCGATAGGCGTGTTGTTGCTCGGGTTGGCCGTCGGGCTGCTCAGCCGCGTCCTGCCGGGTGAGATCACCTTGCTGCTGATCGGTTTGCTGGCCGGCGGCGTGGGCTTGTTCCTGGGGGCGCTGGAGTTCGTCTATAAACCACCGCGCGAGCGTCTGGGCCAATTGCTCGGCATGTTCTTGCTGTTTTACGCGCTGGCCTGCTGGTACGGAGCCTTCAGCGGCCAGACCGACCCGCTCAACCCGATTGGCCAGCCTCGTATCGTTGACAACAGCGGACCTGTGCAAAACTCCAGCGCCTGGCAAACCGTCAGCACGCCGGCCGATCTGGACCGCGCACTCGCCGACGCACGATCATCCGGCACGCCGCTGCTGCTCGACTGGTACGCCGACTGGTGCATCAGCTGCAAAGTCATCGAGCATGAGGTGCTGGACGACCCAGTCGTCATCGAACGCCTCAAGGGTTACCGGCTGATCCGCTTCGACATCACCGCCAGCAACGCCGAGCAACGCAGCCTGCTCGACCGTTATCAATTGTTCGGCCCACCGGCCCTGATGTTTTTCGGCAAGGACGGCGTCGAACGCACCGATGTGCGGGTGATCGGCGAGATCAATGCCAAAGACTTCGCCGAACGTGTTGCCAGGGCGAATGACCAAATTTAATCAAGCAGTCATATACTTCGCGCAAACATCGGTCATCGTGCTGGCTATTGCAGAGAACTGGACAGTCACAAAGGCTTTGCGGCATAGTCGCCGGGTTCTGACAATTGCTCACAGATAACATAGGAACCGCCGATGGCGACGTTACTCGTTCTGCACGGACCCAACCTGAACTTGCTCGGCACCCGTGAACCGGGCACCTACGGCGCCACGACGCTGGCGCAGATCAACCAGGACCTGGAACGCCGTGCCCGCGAAGCCGGTCACCATTTGCTGCACCTGCAAAGCAATGCCGAGTACGAATTGATCGACCGCATTCACGCTGCCCGCAGCGAAGGCGTGGACTTCATTCTGATCAACCCAGCAGCTTTTACACATACAAGTGTCGCATTACGTGACGCGCTGCTGGCGGTGAGCATCCCATTCATCGAAGTGCATTTGTCTAACGTGCACAAACGCGAACCTTTCCGCCATCACTCTTACTTCTCCGACGTAGCGGTGGGAGTGATCTGCGGCCTTGGCGCCAGCGGTTATCGACTGGCCCTGGAGGCCGCCCTGGAACAGCTTGAACAACAAGTTAACCGCCCCTGACCGACCCTTGGGAGTTGATGATTCATGGATATCCGTAAAGTTAAGAAACTGATCGAATTGCTGGAAGAGTCCGGCATCGACGAGCTCGAGATCAAGGAAGGCGAAGAGTCCGTACGCATCAGCCGTCATAGCAAGACCCCGGCTCAGCAGTACTACGCGCCGGCTCCAATGCATGCTCCGGCTGCCGCGCCTGTCGCTGCCGCTGCTCCGGCTGCCGCTGCTGCACCTGCTGCCGCCGCCGCTCCAGCATTGAACGGCGCCGTTGCCCGTTCGCCGATGGTCGGTACGTTCTATCGCAAGTCTTCGCCATCCTCGCCATCCTTCGTGGAAGTCGGCCAGACCGTGAAGAAAGGCGACACCCTGTGCATCGTTGAAGCCATGAAGATGATGAACCACATCGAAGCTGAAACCAGCGGTGTGATCGAATCCATCCTCGTCGAAGACGGCCAGCCGGTTGAGTACGACCAACCGCTGTTCACCATCGTTTGAACCGCGGAGAGCCTTTGATGACTGCGAAGTTGGAAAAAGTTCTGATCGCCAACCGCGGTGAGATCGCCCTGCGGATCCTGCGCGCCTGCAAAGAAATGGGCATCAAGACCGTCGCCGTTTACTCCAAGGCTGACAAGGAACTGATGCACCTGGGCCTGGCAGACGAATCCGTCTGCATCGGTCCGGCATCGGCCGCCCACTCCTACCTGCACATTCCGGCAATCATCGCCGCGGCCGAAGTGACTGGCGCCACCGCCATTCACCCAGGCTACGGTTTCCTTGCGGAAAACGCCGACTTCGCCGAACAGGTCGAGAAATCCGGCTTCGCGTTCATTGGCCCGAAAGCCGAAACCATTCGCCTGATGGGCGACAAGGTATCGGCCAAGCACGCCATGATCGCTGCCGGCGTACCGACCGTTCCGGGTTCTGACGGCCCGCTGCCGGAAGATGAAGAAACCGCTCTGCGCATCGGTCGCGAAGTCGGTTACCCGGTGATCATCAAGGCCGCTGGCGGCGGCGGTGGTCGCGGCATGCGCGTTGTGCACAAAGAAGAAGACCTGATTTCCTCGGCGAAACTGACCCGCTCCGAAGCAGGCGCGGCGTTCGGCAACCCGATGGTCTATCTGGAAAAATTCCTGACCAATCCACGTCACGTGGAAGTCCAGGTACTTTCCGATGGCCAGGGCCACGCTATCCATCTGGGCGACCGCGACTGCTCGCTGCAACGTCGTCACCAGAAGGTGCTTGAAGAAGCGCCGGCACCGGGCATCGACGAGAACGCACGTGAGGAAGTCCTCGCACGCTGCGTCAGGGCCTGCATCGATATCGGCTACCGTGGCGCAGGCACTTTCGAGTTCCTGTACGAAAACGGTCGCTTCTACTTCATCGAGATGAACACTCGTGTCCAGGTAGAGCACCCGGTTTCGGAAATGGTCACCGGCATCGACATCGTCAAGGAGATGCTCAGCATCGCCGCCGGCAACAAGCTGTCGTTCACCCAGGATGACGTGGTCATCCGCGGTCACGCGCTGGAATGCCGGATCAACGCCGAAGACCCGAAAACCTTCATGCCGAGCCCGGGCACGGTCAAGCATTTCCACGCTCCAGGCGGCAACGGCGTTCGTGTCGACTCGCACCTGTACAGTGGTTATGCCGTTCCGCCGAACTACGACTCGTTGATCGGCAAGCTGATCACCTACGGCGCAACCCGTGACGAAGCCATGGCGCGCATGCGCAATGCGCTGGACGAAATCGTGGTCGACGGGATCAAGACCAACATCCCGCTGCACCGCGACCTGACCCGCGATGAAGGCTTCTGCAAAGGGGGCGTGAACATTCACTACCTCGAGCACAAGCTGGCTGGCGAGAAGCACTAAGCTTCGACCCGATCAACAAAGCCGCCTTCGGGCGGCTTTGTTGTATCTAAAGGTTTCGCACATTCCCTATGGGAGCGAGCTTGCTCGCGATAGTGGTGTATCAGTCAACATCCATGCTGGATGTACCGACCTCATCGCGAGCAAGCTCGCTCCCACAGAGTTCCGGGGTTAACCGGGGGGGGGCGACAACCCCAGGTCAACCCACTCCCACAAAACCCGCACTCTCGCGTAAACTTGCGCGCTTCTCGCAGCCCGCTAGGCTGCAATCAATATTTTTCAAAGGTGCCCGCCATGCCTTGGCTGCAAGTACGTCTCGCCATCAGCCCAGAACAAGCCGAAACCTATGAAGACGCTTTCCTTGAAGTGGGCGCCGTGTCGGTGACCTTCATGGACGCCGAAGATCAGCCGATCTTCGAGCCGGAACTCAATACCACGCCGCTGTGGTCGCACACGCACCTGCTGGCCCTGTTCGAAGGTGGCACCGAGCCCGGCCCGGTACTGGCCCATCTGGAGTTGCTGACCGGCAGCCCGTTACCTGAACACCACAGCGAAGTGATCGAAGACCAGGACTGGGAACGCAGCTGGATGGACGGTTTCCAGCCAATGCGGTTCGGCCAGCGCCTGTGGATCGTGCCGAGCTGGCACGCCGCGCCAGAGCCTGACGCAGTGAATCTGCTGCTGGACCCGGGCCTGGCATTCGGTACCGGCACCCACCCGACCACCGCACTGTGCCTGGAATGGCTCGACGGTCAGGACCTGAAGGACTGCAACGTCCTGGACTTCGGTTGCGGCTCGGGGATCCTGGCGATTGCCGCCCTGCTGCTGGGCGCCAAGAACGCGGTCGGCACCGACATCGACGTGCAGGCGCTGGAAGCTTCCCGCGACAATGCCGGGCGCAACCATATTGCTGACGAGCTCTTCCCGCTGTATTTGCCCGAAGACTTGCCGCAGGTTCAGGCCGATGTGCTGGTGGCCAACATTCTCGCCGGCCCGCTAGTGTCCCTGGCACCGCAGTTGTCCGGCCTGGTCAAGTCCGGCGGTCGCCTGGCGCTGTCGGGCATCCTCGCCGAACAGGGCGATGAAGTCGCTGCCGCCTACGCCAGGGACTTCGATCTGGATCCGATCGCCAATCGCGATGGCTGGGTACGCATCACTGGCCGTCGGCGCTAGAATGGCCGTCTGCATAATCCGGAAAGCCGCATGACCGATAGCTTCGTCACCCAGTGCCCGCATTGCCAAACCAGCTTCCGCGTCAGCCATGCTCAGTTGAGCGTGGCGCGTGGCGTGGTTCGCTGCGGCTCCTGCCTGCAGGTGTTCAATGCCGCCAGGCAGCTGCTTGAGCAGGCCGGCAAGGAACCACCGGCAACGCAGCCGCTTCCGCCTGAGCAGCCTGCGCAGCCCCTCGAAGCATCGCCGCCGCGCGCCATTAGCCAAAAGCAGTGGAGCGCCACCGAGCTGGATCTGGACAGTCTCGACCTCGACGAAGAACTCGCCCGGCTCGAACAGCGAGAAATCCAGCCGGCCACCGAGCTCGGCCGCCATCGCGACGACTCGCTGAGCGCCCGCCGCGACAGCTCCGGGCAGGATGACGAGGAGCCGTGGTCCGACAGCCTGTTCAGTGAGTCGGCGGCCGACCGTGCGCTTCTCGACGAACCGCTCGACAGCCTTGAAACGCCAGAGCCGACGATCGAACCGGGCAAAACCTCGCGCACCGAACCTTCGCTGTCCCTGGAACCGGTTGATCTCGACGACGAGCCGCAACCACCCCAGCTGCGCCTGAACGACCCTCTCGATGCGCCGCTGAACCACGAACGCCTGTCAGCCGCCGACGAGAACGAAACCGACGACAACCTGCCCTCGATCGAACCGCTGCGCAAGCGACGCGAACGTAGCGAGCCGGGCGTGCGTGCCGAAGTGCTGCAAGACCTGACCGACGACCCACTGCAACTGGACTGGCAAAAACGCCGCTCGCCCTGGGGCCGACGGTTGTTATGGTTGCTGCTGGTGCTGATTGCTGCTGGCGCCCTCGCCGGCCAGTACATCGCCTACCATTTCGACGAACTGGCGCGACAGGATCAGTATCGCCCGTGGTTCCAGCAACTGTGCCCGCAAATCGGCTGCACCGTGCCTTCCAAGGTCGACATCGCGAAAATCAAGAGCAGCAACCTGGTGGTGCGCAGCCATCCCGAGTTCAATGGCGCCCTGGTGGTCGATGCGATCATCTATAACCGCGCGCCCTTCTCCCAGCCCTTCCCGCTGTTGGAACTGCGCTTCGCCGACCTCAATGGCCACCTGATCGCCAGTCGCCGCTTCAAACCCGGCGAGTACCTCAATGGCGACCTCGAAGGCATGGCGGAAATGCCCCCGCAAACGCCGATCCACATCGCCCTGGACATTCTCGACCCCGGCGCCAAGGCCGTGAACTACAGTCTGAGCTTCCACTCTCCGGAGTGAAACGCTTCTTTGCACCCGGATTGACATTGGCGCTCTGACTCCCCCTGGCCAACCAAACCATGGGTAATAACAGAATAACTGTTCAGATTTTGTTCAATTCAGCCTTTATCCAGTCATCGAGAGCGGGTATCATGCCAACCCTTTTTCGAACTCTCATGATCCGGCCCCACAACAGGGAAGTCCTATGTCGGCGGTACGCATCGGCCCATACACATTACACAACAGCTTGATCCTCGCCCCCATGGCGGGCGTCACCGACCAGCCCTTTCGTCAGCTGTGCAAGCGCTTGGGCGCGGGACTGGTCGTCTCGGAAATGGTCACCAGCGACATGAGCTTGTGGAACACCCGAAAGTCGCGCATGCGCATGATCCACGAAGGTGATCCCGAGCCACGCTCGGTACAGATCGCCGGTGGGGACGCGCAGATGCTGGCGGACGCCGCCCGTGCCAACGTTGAAATGGGCGCGCAGATTATTGATATCAACATGGGCTGTCCGGCAAAAAAAGTCTGCAACAAGGCTGCCGGTTCCGCACTGTTGAAGGATGAATCCCTGGTAACCGAGATCCTGCAGGCCGTCGTGGCTGCGGTCGATGTGCCGGTTACCCTGAAGATCCGGACCGGTTGGGACCGGGACAACAAGAACGGCCTGACGGTGGCGAAGATCGCCGAACAGGCAGGCATTACGGCGCTGGCGGTGCATGGCCGCACCCGTGCCGACCTGTACACCGGTGAAGCCGAGTACGACACCATTGCCGCGATCAAGCAGGCGGTGTCGATTCCGGTCTTCGCCAATGGCGATATCGATTCGCCGGAAAAAGCCCGGTACGTGCTCGACGCGACCGGTGCCGATGGTTTGTTGATTGGTCGGGCTGCCCAGGGGCGGCCATGGATTTTTCGCGAGATCGACCATTTCCTGCGTACCGGCGAGAAGCTCCCGGCGCTGGAACTGATCGAGGTGGAACGCATTCTGCTAGAGCATCTGGCCGCCCTGCACGCCTTCTATGGCKATGTCATGGGTGTGCGCATTGCTCGAAAGCATGTGGGCTGGTATCTCGCAACCCTGCCGGGCGCCAGGGAGTTTCGCGCCCACTTCAATCGTTTGGATGGTACGGATACACAATGCGCCAACGTTCGGGCGTTTTTCGCCGAGCGTTACAAGAGCCTGACAGGGGACGGAGAGTGGGTGGCCGCATGACGATGATGACCGAGACTTTAGTGAGTGGAACAACACCCGTGAGCGACAACGTAAATTTGAAACAGCACCTCAATACGCCGAGCGAAGAAGGCCAGACCCTTCGCGGGAGTGTCGAGAAGGCGCTGCACAATTATTTCGCCCACCTTGAGGGCGCTGCCGTCACGGATGTGTACAACCTGGTGCTCTCCGAAGTCGAGGCTCCCCTGCTCGAGTGCGTGATGAATTACGTCAAGGGCAACCAGACCAAGGCCAGCGAGATGCTCGGACTGAACCGGGGCACGCTGCGCAAGAAACTCAAGCAGTACGACTTGCTGTAAGCATTCAATCAAACCAGAAAGGCGCCCGCGTAAACCGGTCGCCTTTTTTGCTGACTTCCTTTGCTTTTGATGGAAATTGAGATGACCGACCAGACCACCCGCCTGCCGATCCGCCGCGCCTTGATCAGCGTTTCCGACAAGACCGGGATCCTCGAATTCGCCAAGGAGCTTGAAGCCCTGGGCGTCGAGATCCTCTCCACCGGCGGGACGTTCAAGCTGCTGCAGGACAACGGCGTTGCCGCAGTGGAAGTCGCGGATTACACAGGTTTTGCGGAAATGATGGACGGCCGGGTGAAGACCCTGCACCCGAAAATCCACGGCGGGATCCTCGGTCGTCGCGGCATCGACGACGCCATCATGAACGAGCACGGCATCAAGCCGATCGACCTGGTAGCGGTCAACCTGTACCCGTTCGAAGCCACCATCAACAAGCCTGGCTGCGACCTGCCGACCGCCATCGAGAATATCGACATCGGCGGCCCGACCATGGTCCGCTCGGCAGCCAAGAACCACAAAGACGTGGCCATCGTGGTCAACGCCAGCGATTACGCCAGTGTCCTGGAAAACCTCAAGGCCGGTGGCCTGACCTACGCTCAGCGTTTCGACCTGATGCTCAAGGCCTTCGAACACACCGCGGCCTATGACGGCATGATCGCCAACTACATGGGCACCGTAAACCAGGCTGCCGAGACCCTGAGCACCGAAGGTCGCAGCGAATTCCCGCGCACCTTCAACAGCCAGTTCATCAAGGCCCAGGAAATGCGCTACGGCGAGAACCCGCACCAGAGCGCGGCGTTCTACGTGGAGGCCAAGCCTGCCGAAGTCGGTATCGCCACCGCGACCCAACTGCAAGGCAAGGAACTGTCGTACAACAACGTGGCCGACACCGACGCCGCGCTGGAATGCGTGAAGAGCTTCGTCAAGCCGGCTTGCGTGATCGTCAAGCACGCCAACCCGTGCGGCGTGGCTGTCAGTCCTGATGCCGAAGGCGGCATCCGCAAGGCCTACGACCTGGCCTACGCCACCGACACCGAATCCGCGTTCGGCGGCATCATCGCCTTCAACCGCGAACTGGATGCCGAAACCGCCAAGGCCATCGTCGAGCGTCAGTTCGTCGAAGTGATCATTGCCCCAAGCGTCAGCGAAGAAGCCCGCGCCATCGTTGCCGCCAAAGCCAACGTACGCCTGCTGGCCTGCGGCGAGTGGTCGACTGACCGCGCCGCCGCATGGGACTACAAGCGCGTCAATGGTGGCCTGCTGGTACAGAGCCGCGACATCGGCATGATCGGCGCCAACGACCTGAAAGTGGTCACCAAACGCGCACCGAGCGAGCAGGAAATCCATGACCTGATCTTTGCCTGGAAAGTCGCCAAGTACGTGAAGTCCAACGCCATCGTCTACGCCAAGAACCGACAGACCATCGGTGTCGGCGCCGGCCAGATGAGCCGCGTAAACTCCGCGCGCATTGCTGCCATCAAGGCGGAACATGCTGGCTTGCAGGTAGCCGGTTCGGTGATGGCTTCCGACGCATTCTTCCCGTTCCGCGACGGTCTGGACAATGCGGCCAAGGCGGGCGTGACTGCCGTGATCCAACCAGGCGGCTCGATGCGTGATGCCGAAGTGATTGCTGCTGCCGACGAAGCCGGCATCGCGATGGTTTTCACCGGCATGCGCCACTTCCGTCACTGATACACCGATCAACTGTGGGAGCGAGCTTGCTCGCGATAGCGTCCGTTCAGACACATTGATGCTGGATTTGCCGCCGTCATCGCGAGCAAGCTCGCTCCCACAGGTAAAGCATCTTTGCGGTGCTCAACAGAATTTGCGTCATCCGAGGTTTTTGAAATGAATGTTTTGATCATTGGCAGCGGTGGCCGTGAACACGCCCTGGCCTGGAAAGTGGCTCAGGATCCGCGCGTGCAGAAGGTGTTCGTGGCTCCGGGCAACGCCGGTACCGCCATCGAAGCCAAGTGCGAGAACGTCGCCATTGACGTACTGGCGCTTGAGCAACTGGCAGACTTTGCCGAGAAAAACGTTTCGCTGACCATCGTTGGCCCTGAAGTGCCGCTGGTTGCCGGTGTTGTGGATCTGTTCCGCAGCCGCGGCCTCGATTGCTTCGGTCCGACCGCCGGCGCTGCACAGCTGGAAGGTTCGAAAGCCTTCACCAAGGACTTCCTGGCTCGCCACAAGATCCCGACTGCCGACTACCAGAACTTCACCGAAATCGAGCCAGCCCTGGCCTACCTGCGTGAAAAAGGCGCTCCGATCGTGATCAAGGCCGACGGCCTGGCCGCCGGCAAAGGCGTGATCGTCGCCATGACCCTGCCTGAAGCCGAAGACGCCGTGCGCGACATGCTGGCGGGCAATGCCTTTGGCGATGCGGGTTCGCGCGTGGTCATCGAAGAATTCCTGGACGGCGAAGAAGCCAGCTTCATCGTCATGGTCGACGGCAAGAACGTGCTGCCGATGGCCACCAGCCAGGACCACAAACGCGTCGGTGACGGCGACACCGGTCCAAACACCGGCGGCATGGGTGCTTACTCCCCGGCACCCGTGGTCACCGCCGACGTGCACAAGCGCGTCATGGACCTGGTGATCTGGCCGACCGTGCGCGGCATGGCCGAAGAAGGCAATGTCTACACTGGCTTCCTGTACGCCGGCCTGATGATCGACAAGGCTGGTAACCCAAAAGTCATCGAATTCAACTGCCGTTTCGGCGACCCTGAGACCCAACCGGTGATGCTGCGTCTGCAGTCGAGCCTGGTGCTGCTGGTCGAAGCCGCCCTGGCGCAGGCGCTGGATAAAGTAGAAGCGCAATGGGATCCACGTCCGAGCGTCGGCATCGTCCTGGCCGCTGGCGGCTATCCTGGTGACTACGCCAAAGGCGCAGCCATCAAGGGGCTGGATGCAGCCGCCGCACTGGAAGGCAAGATTTTCCACGCCGGTACTGCACTCATGGATAGTCAGGTGGTGACGGCCGGTGGTCGTGTGTTGTGCGCCACAGCCATGGGGGCCAGCGTCGACGCTGCGCAGCAGCAGGCCTACAAGTTGGCGGCTACGATTGACTGGGAAGGCTGTTTCTATCGCAAGGACATTGGCTACCGCGCCATTGCCCGCGAGCGCGGCGAGAATCAGGAATAAGGTAAACACCGCGCCAGGCAATGAACACGGTTCATTGCCTGGCTATTCCGGCACCGCGCATCGTTATATTCTGGCATCAACCTAACGAAGGGATTTCGCCGTGCGCTGGCTCAGGATTGCCATAAGCTTGACCGTCACTTTGCTGACCTTGCTCTGCATGCTACCGGCCCAGGCCGCGCAAGGCAGTGGCTGGGCGGTATTGCTCGACGAACAGGGCGCCCTGCAACTGAGCGACATCCGTTCCGCACGCTATACCAATCAATTCAGCCCTATCGAACTCGACCGCATTACCGCGGCCGAGCCCGATGGCGCGTTATGGTTGCGATTCAGGCTTGCGCCGGGTAACCACGAGCAATTGCTGCGAGTGTTCGCGCCTGACCTGCGCCAGTTCAACATGTACGTGCTGGACGGCGACAAGCTGATCGATCAATCCAGCACGGGCAACGAACAGCCGCAATCCGAGCGACCACTGCCCAGCAGCGACTTCATGCTGGCCCTGCCGCAAAGCGACACCCCCCTCGACGTTTACCTGCGACTGGCCTCCGACCACCAGTTACGCCCCTATATCACCCTGCAATCGGCGATCCTCGCGGCTGCCAACCAGAACCAGACGCTGATCTATGGCCTGCTGTTCGGTTGCATCGCCATGCTGATCCTGCACAATCTCATCCGCTACGCCTACACCCGCTCGCACAGCGCCCTCTGGTTGGCGACGTGCGAAGGGTTGTTGATGCTCAGCCTGCTGCTGTTGCTGAACCTCGCCGGTCCCTGGCTGCCGGACTGGCATGCACTGCAAACGCCGGGGGCTTACCTGGCATTGTTAATGACTGCGCCCTGCGGCCTGATGCTTGCCTATCGCTTCTTCTCCCCGCTCGGGCCGCACCCGCTGAACCGGTTGCTGCTCGGCGAGATCCTGCTCATCACCGCCTGCGGCTTGGTGCTGCTGTTCGTCAATACCTTGCCGCTGAACTTCATTACCTACGGCCTGGTAGCCCTGGCAGGCCTGACCATGCTGTTCATCAGCGCCCATCACTGGCAAAAAGGTTATCGCCCGGCTCGCCTCTTCGTGGTGGCCATGGTGGTGTTCAACCTCGGGACACTGATCATCCTGCCTGCCCTGTTGGGGCTGACCCTGATCGAACCCCATGGCCYGCTCACCACCTTGCTGGTGTTCATCTGCATCAGCGGCCTGCTGATGAGCATTGCATTGAGCGAGCGCCAGCGCCGCATCACCGAAGACCGTTTCAGCATCAGCCGCGACCTGGCGGCCAGCAACGCCGAGATCAACGCCAAGACCGAGTTCCTGGCGAAGATCAGCCATGATATCCGCACCCCGATGAACGGCGTCCTCGGCATGACCGAGCTGCTGCTGGGCACGCCGCTTTCGGTCAAGCAACGCGACTATGTGCAGACGATCCACAGCGCCGGCAACGAGCTGCTGACACTGATCAACGAAATTCTCGACATCTCAAAACTCGAGTCCGGGCAGATCGAGCTGGACGATGTGCAGTTCGACCTCAACGCGCTGATCGAAGACTGCCTGAGCATCTTCCGCGCCAAGGCCGAGCAGCAAAACGTCGAGTTGATCAGCTTCATCCAGCCGCAAGTGCCGCGGGTGATCAGCGGCGACCCGACACGCTTGCGCCAGACCCTGTTGAGCCTGCTGGAAAACGCCCTGAAAAAAACCGATGAAGGCGAAATCCTGATCGTCGTGGCGCTCGACGAGCGCAACAACAAACCGCGCCTGCGTATTGCCGTGCAGGACAGCGGCGAGCCCATGGACGCCGAAGAACGCGACGCCCTGATGCACGCCGAACTGCACAGCCGGCATTTCCTTTCGGCCACCCACCTGGGCGGCAACCTGGGGCTGGTGATTGCTCGTCAGTTGATCCGCTTGATGCAAGGGGAGTTCGGGATCAAGATAGGCAGCAACCAGGGCAGCACCCTGTGGCTGACCCTGCCGCTGGACCCGGATCACCTCGAACACCCGACCTCCGACCTCGACGGTCCGCTGCAAGGTGCGCGGGTATTGGTGGTGGACGACAATGACACCTGTCGCAAGGTGCTGGTGCAGCAATGCAGTGCCTGGGGCCTGAACGTCAGCGCCGCGCCTTCCGGCAAGGAAGCGCTTGCACTGCTGCGCACCAAGGCTCATTTGCGTGATTACTTCGATGTGGTCCTGCTGGACCAGAACATGCCCGGCATGACCGGCATGCAACTGGCGGCCAAGATCAAGGAAGACCCGAGCCTGAACCATGACATCCTGCTGATCATGCTCACCGGCATCAGCAACGCACCGAGCAAGATCATCGCGCGCAACTCCGGGATCAAGCGCATCCTCGCCAAACCGGTAGCCGGCTACACCCTCAAGACCACCCTGGCCGACGAACTGACCCAACGCAACAAAGGTCTCGTCGCTACGCAGCCCGTGCCAAGCGGCCAGGTCCTGCCGGTCAAGGTCCCCTGCGACTTCCGCATTCTGGTGGCCGAAGACAACAGCATCTCGACCAAGGTGATCCGCGGCATGCTGAGCAAGCTCAACCTGCAACCGGATACAGCCTGCAACGGCGAAGAAGCCTTGCAAGCGATGAAAGCCCAGCGTTACGACCTGGTGCTGATGGACTGCGAAATGCCAATCCTCGACGGCTTCTCGGCCACCCAGCAGTTGCGTGCCTGGGAAGTCGGCAACCAGCGGGTCCGTACCCCTGTGGTGGCGTTGACCGCCCATATCCTTGCCGAACACAAAGAGCGTGCGCGACAGGCCGGCATGGACGGACACATGGCCAAACCGGTCGAACTGTCACAGTTGCGCGAGCTGATCGAACACTGGGTCGCCCAGCGTGACCAGCACAATCGCGCAACGACCCAACCGTCCTGAGCCGACAGACGGCGCAACCCCTGATAGACTCCCCCTCGACTTCCCTCGCCAGTGAGCCCGGCACCATGCTCCATGTGTTGTTCAGCGTTTACCTGAAGATGCTGGTGCTCTACAGCCCATTCTTCGTGTTGTCCTGCTTCATCAGCCTGACCCGTGGTTATTCGCGCAAGGAACAGCGTCGGCTGGCCTGGAAAGTAGCGGTCGCTACCCTGGTCTCCAGTGTTCTGCTGTACTTGTTCGGCCGAGTGATTTTCAGTGTGTTTGGCATTACCGTGGACGCATTCCGCATCGGCGCAGGCAGCGTCCTGTTCATCTCGGCGCTGGGCATGGCGCAAGGCAAATCGGCGGTACAGACCGACAACGTGCAGCAGGATGTGACCATTGTCCCGCTGACCATTCCGCTGACCGTCGGCCCCGGCACCATCGGTGCCTTGCTGGTGATGGGTGTGAGCCAGCCGCACTGGGACGACAAGCTCACCGCGATTGTCAGTATTGCCTTGGCCAGCTTCACCGTGGGGGTAGTGCTTTATCTGTCCAGCCGCATCGAACGCATACTCGGCGATCAGGGCTTGCAGATTGTCAGCCGGTTGATGGGGTTGTTCGTGTGTGCACTGGCGGCACAGATCATCTTCACCGGGGTCAAGGGCTACCTGGTGCCTTGAAGCGACAGCTTGTCCAAAACCTGAAAACAAAGCCCTGTGCATTAATCACAGGGCCTTGTCTTTGATTGCGTGCGAAGCCTTTGAGTCAGGGCTGGAGTTTGCGCACGAACACCTTGTTTGAATAAGCTTCGATTTTCTCGTGGACCCGTCTACGGTAGTTTTCAAAGACCCGTCGGTCGAACACAAACACCCCGCCACCGGGAATGATCGCCAGCTCTCGATCGAACTCGCTCCACAGGAAAAAGTCGCTTTCAATCACGGCCGCGCTGTAGCGCAAGCCAAGCAGGCAGACGACCACTTCACCCGAGGCGAGCCGCTCACAAGGCGCGCACTTGAGGATACCCGAGCCGCCATTGGCAACATTGCCGCGAAAGAAATCCCAGGCAAACTCATCCAGCCGCAAAGCCTTATAGGTGCTCTCGAGGAGCTGGCCCAAGCGCTCCACGCCCAAGCGGCCCATCACGCTGTAACTGACGCTGAGCAATTGATGGACACTGGTGACCCGGATCGGATCAGCCGGAATGATGGCCTTGAGCCTGTATCCCGCCTTGAGCAATCGCCCTTGAAAATAATCGAACCAGGCCTTCCTCGACACTCGGCCCGGGTATTTCTCGTTGGCCGCCAGTTCCGCGTACAACAGGCAGTCCTGTATATCCTCCTGGTCTTGCAAATTTACCCGCGGGGTAAAGGACAGCAGACAACCACCCACTACGACAGCATTAACAGACTCAAGCATATTTACCCCATACAGCCAGTGCTTTAATCGATTACATCGATCAAAGCCCGCCCGCCTTATTGATCTGTCAATTGTTTGAAAAGGCCATCGGCAAATTGGTCGTTATAGGCATACACCATGTTTTTCTTTCGCTCGAATGCACGTCGATTAAACTTGCGCACACCGGCCCCCTGGAAAATTTGCAACCCCTGAGTCTTGTAAGTCACGAATAAAAAGTCGCCGTTGTATTCCTTGTCCACCAAGTCAAGACCGCCCAACAACATGGACATGCCGCCGCCTGGCGTCGCAATGCAAGGAACAGCCTTGAAGCTGACGACATCGTTTTTCCTGCTGCCGACATCGACAATTTTCAACGCGTCCTTATCGCCCCTCAATTTGCTGAAACCCGACGCCACCAGGTTCAGGACGCTGCTTGCTCCACCGGAGATAACGGTCTCAAGCACTTGCAAAATCGCTTCATTCATCGTGATGGTGAGCTGTTTGCTGACGTATTTCTTGTAGGTGAAGCCTCCCGTCACCCAGCCCACCGCCAACAATGCCTCATTGTACTTCAGGTAGCGTTCTTCGTTGCTGGCTTCCTTGGGCAGGCTCCGGACCTGCGCTTCGGCAAACTGCTGGCAGTCCAGCGCATCCTGCCTGTCGTCCTCAGAAAGTGCCTGGTCGAACACCACCAGCGAGGGCCCTACTACCGAATCCCCCACACCTTGCGCCGACGAATCACTCGGTGCTGCGCCCAGGATCGAGGTGGAACGCTTGGTCCGCGCCCGTGGCGCGACGTTTTTCAGTTCTGCCGCAATGCCTTCGAAATACTTATCCTGCATGGCATCATCAAATGCGACTTGAGCCACTGAGTAATCATTTATATCGACCATTTAAATCTCCATTTAATCAATAAGCCGCCTCATGCGACCAGCTGAAAACTAAAGCGCGGAGTTGAATCGGTCAAAGTAAAAACACTCAGAACTTATTTCAGGAACTATTAGAAAATAAAAAGGCCCGCGACAACTTTCGTCAATCGCAGGCCCTATCGTTAGTTGTTGCCTTGAACATCAGCGACCTTTGAGCAAAGCCGCTTTCACTCAGGTGACTGGCTTGCTTGGGTACCAGCGTGGCGTGTAAACCCAATCACCGCCGCCGACCCGCGGAAAAACACAGGTCAGGGATGAGCCGATCAAGACCATCGTGCGCATATCGACCTGGTCGGGAGTCAATTGGCCAAGAGTAGTGACGCGCAGCGCTTGCCCCGGACGCCCGATGTCCCGGCCCAACACCACAGGAGTCTCAGGCACGCGGTGCCGAGCGACGATGTCCAGCGCCTGGCCCAATTGCCACGGCCGTGAACGTGAGATCGGGTTGTAGAAGGCCAGGGCCAGATCGGCTTGAGCGGCCAGGTCCAGGCGTTTTTCGATGATTGCCCAGGGCTTGAGGTTATCCGACAGCGACAGCACACAGAAATCATGCCCCAGCGGTGCACCGGCCTGGGCGGCTGTCGCCAGCGAGGCGGAAACCCCCGGCAAAATCTCGAGTTCGACATTGTGCCAATGGACGTCGGTGGATTCGTGCAGCGCCTCCAGCACAGCCGCAGCCATGGCGAAAACCCCCGGATCCCCTGAAGAAACCACCACCACCGAACGCCCCTGGGCCGCCAGTTCAAAGGCGTGACGGGCGCGTTGCATCTCTTCGCGGTTGTCAGTGCAATGCAGCACCTGATCGGCGCGAAACGGCCCGGCCATGCGCACGTAAGTTTCGTAGCCCAATACATCGTTGGCACGGGCCAGTTCAGCCTTCACTGCCGGTACCATCAGTTCCGCGGCACCTGGCCCCAGACCGATCACAGCCAGGCGTCCGCGAGGCCGGCCAATCTGCAACGGATCCAGCGGCTGACCGGTCACCGCAATAGCCAGCGTATCGTCGCCATGGAGGGTGACGGGCTCGCCGATAGCCAAGCGCAGGCGCTCACCGAGATCACCCTCGACGCTGGCAAAACGCAGCGGCACGCCCAATTCAAGCGCCGCTTCCCGCAGCCCGGGACTGGCCATTTCGGTGTCGGCGGCTAACAGGCAGGCCAGCGACTGCACAGCGATTTTTGCCTGATGCAATGCCTCGCGAACCGCCACTGCGACGTTCACCAGACCAGCATCCACAGCGACCATCACATTGCGCGGGTAGATCAACAATTCGTTGGCCGCGGGTGCCCGTTCGGCATGACCGACATGCACCGCCAGTCGGGCCTGAGCATCTTCGGGCAACTGCGCCTGCGCCAGCCATGGGGCTTCACCCTCAATGCGCACCGTTTCGCCGGCCAGCAGATCGGAGACAAAACGCTTGCCCAGTTCCAGATCACCAAGGGCATAACCGCTGGGCGGGTTGAGCAGGCAGGTGCCGAAACGCAACTCGCCGCTGGTGGTGATCGCCGCAGCGACTTCAAGTGCGGTGGCAATCTCCCGCGCCATCACATTCACCCCGCCGAGACCGCCCAGCAGCGGCACTACGGCGCTGCCGTCTTCAGCCACCGCCAATACTGGTGGCTCGGCGCCCTTTTCCAGCAACAAGGGCGCCAGCGTGCGGATCACGATCCCGGCCGCGCACAGGGCAATGATCGGCGTGCCCTGTTGATAGAGCTCGCGCAGGGTCGCACCGAATTCGTGATAGACCCGGTCCGCGCCTTCGACCCGTTCGGCCAGACCATGGATCAGGGCTTCGGGGTACACCTGTTGAATGCTGCGCGCGGTAGCGAGGCTGCCATTGCCGAGAATGACAATCGCCGGAACTGGACGGGTCATCAGCCTTGCCACCTTTCGCCGGGAACGATGATCAACGAGAAATACGGCGAGGACATCGGCTCGACCTGATCCAGCGGCACGATCTTCTGATTGGCCATGGTCGCGCGTTCGACGTACAGCGCACGTTCGGCCAGGCCGAGCTCTTCCAGCACCTGGCGGACCTTGGGAAAGTTGCGCCCCAGTTTCATGATCACCGCCGCATCGGCATCGGCCAGGCGACGCTTGAGTTCGTCGTGCGGCAGCACACCGGACAACACCGACAGACTCTGATTGCGATATACCAGCGGTGYACCGAGCACCGAGGCGCCACCAAGCATCGAACACACACCGGGCACGACCTCAGCCTGATAGCGCTCGGCGAGCCGGTCGTGCAGGTACATGTAGGAGCCGTAGAAAAACGGATCGCCTTCGCAGATCACCGCCACATCACGGCCCGCGTCGAGATGCTCGGCCAGTTCTTGCGCAGCGTCATCGTAGAAGTCGCTGATCACTTGTTCATAGGACAACGGTGCCGGCAAGGCTTCGGTGGTCACCGGGTACACCAGTGGCAACAAATTCTGTGCGTCTTGCAGGTGTGCTTCGATGATGCCGAAGGCATTGCCCTTCTTGCCCTTGGCGACGAAGTACGCCACCACCGGGGATTCGCGCAGCAAACGCAGGGCCTTGATGGTGATCAGTTCCGGATCACCGGGGCCGACGCCGAGGCCGATCAAACGTCCAGGTTGCTGCATCATTCGATCTCCGTGGCGAGGGCATTGACAGCGGCGGCGGCCATGGCGCTACCGCCCAGGCGACCCTGCATGATGACAAAAGGCACGCCACGGCTGTCAGCCGCCAGTGCTGCCTTGGATTCGGCTGCGCCGACGAAACCCACCGGAAAACCGAGGATCAACGCCGGTTTCGGCGCACCGGCGTCGAGCATTTCCAGCAAGTAAAACAGCGCCGTCGGCGCATTGCCGATGACCACCACACTGCCTTCCAGATGCGGGCGCCACAGTTCCAGCGCGGCGGCGGAGCGGGTGTTGCCCAGCTCGCGAGCCAGTGCTGGAACACTGTCATCGCGCAGGGTGCAGATCACCTGGTTGTTCGCCGGCAAGCGTGCGCGGGTCACGCCCTCGGAGACCATCCGCGCATCGCACAGGATCGGCGCACCGGCCGCCAGCGCATCGCGCCCCGCCTTGCCCGCACCTTCGGAAAACTGCAAACCGTCGATGGCCTCGACCATGCCGCAGGCGTGGATCACACGCACCGCGAGTTTCTCCAGATCGGCCGGGATGCGGTCGAGGTTGGCCTCGGCGCGAATGATCGCGAAGGAGTTGCGATAGATCTCCTGACCGTCGCGGATGTAATCAAGCATCAAGGGGGCTCCGTGAGCGGGCGTCGAGCAAGGCCGCGACCGCTTCAATAGTAAGGTTGCGTGCGTGCAGCGCGCCGAAACCCGGCTGCGCTGCATCGCGTAAATAGAGATCGTAGTGACCGGGGGCCACGGCCAGCAAAGTGACGGGCGCCGTATGCGCGGCGGCGCAGGAACGCGGGCAACCGCTCAAATGTACGTTCGGTGCTTGTCCGTGACGCTGCAGCACTTCGGCCAATTTCAGGGCATCACCCTTGGTCTCGGCCAACCCCTTGGCGCAACCGATGGAACCGGTGCAGGCGATCAACCGGGACAATGGCTGATCGGCTTCGCACTGCAAGCCCAGACATTGCAATTGCCGAATGACCTCGGCGGCGTTGTTCACGCGGACATTGGGCAGCAGCAGGCTTTGCCAAGGTGTGAAGCGCAGACTGGAATCACCGAACTCGCGTGCCAGTTGCGCCACACCTCGCAGCATCGTCGGATCGAGCCGACCCAGCGGCGGGACAGCCCCCACATAGACAACACCGGGCTCGGCCTGGGGATGTGCGCCGATGTGCACATCACTGGAGCCCGAAACCCGCTGCCAACCGACAACCGCTTGCATCAATACTCGCTCAGCCAGCCGAAGCAGTACGAACTCGACCGAGTATTCGGCCAGCAAATGACGCATACGCGTCTGCTCGGGGCGCGCCAGTTCCAGGAACAACTCAAGAACCGCGACCACCAGCGCGTGCCCGTCATCGAGTGCAACCGAACCGGCGGGGCTGTCCGTCGGGCATCCCGCCAGACCGAACGCGAACCGTCGCTCACCGTATTGCTCAAACGCCGAGAGCCACAGGTCATGGGGATGTTCGAGCATCGTCAGGTCTTCGCCACCATCGAGTTGCACGGCGAACTTGGCACTGAGGTCGTGGAACGCTTCCTGGCTTTGCAGTGTGGCAAGGATCTGCCCGGCCAGCGGGCGAGTGTCGAACAGCATGCGCCGATCGATCCCGGCGCCGGGGCTGAGCATCAGGTTGCGTACATCGTCGCCAGCCGCCGTGCGCGGCCCCAGATCGGCGGCCAACAGGCTGTCGATCAACGCCGATTGCTCGTTGCCGATGCCGCGGATCTGCAGATTGGCCCGGTTGGTCGCCTCGATCGCCCCGCTGGCGTAACGCTCGGCCGCAGACGCTACGGCCTCGGCCTGGTCGCTGCTGATCGAACCACCGTTCAACTTGATCCGGCAGATGCCGCCATCCAGTGCCGGCACGATACGCAGCAACCCCGGGCAAGCCGAGGGGCGTAAGGCAGTGGACAGCGGACGTTGGTTCAAGGCGGACCCGTTCAGGTGGCGAGGCGATTCACGGCGAAAGTGCGCGGTATTATGCCTGCTTTACTTCGCTGCATGAAAAGACTCCGGTCGGGAAGAGAAGGCAGTCAGCTCAAGGAACCCGCGCTATCATGCCGCCCAACAACGTTTAACGCGTGATTGAGGAATGGCATGACACCCTGGCTGACGGTAGTAGGCATCGGCGAAGACGGTTTCAAGGGCCTGGGCAAGAATGCCCGGCATGCGCTGTTGCGCGCCTCGAAAATCTTCGGCGGCCAGCGGCATCTGGATTTGCTCCCGCCGTGCATACGCGGCGAGCGCCAGCCGTGGCCGACCCCCTTCTGCCTGGAGTCGCTACTGTCGCGCCGTGGCGAACCCGTCTGCGTCCTGGCCAGTGGCGACCCGATGTTCTTCGGCGTCGGCGCCAGCCTCGCCCGGCAACTCCCCGCAGCCGAGATGCTGACGCTTCCCGCGCCGTCCTCCTGCTCACTGGCCGCAGCACGAATGGGTTGGCCCTTGCAGGAAGTGGTCACCCTTTCGGTGGTGGCCCGGCCTGTCGCCGCACTCAACGCCCACCTGTCCAGCGGCGTGCGCTTGCTGGTATTGAGCAACGACGGCCGCAGCCCCGCAGCCATCGCGGCCCTGTTGCGCGAACGTGGCTTCGGCCCTAGCCGTCTCACCGTGCTGGAACACCTGGGCGGTGAAACCGAGCGGCGTATCGACGGTATCGCCAGCGACTGGAACGATCCGCGGATCGCCGACCTGAACCTGATCGCCATCGAGTGCGTCGCCGAGCCGAACACGCTGCGCCTGTCGCGACTGGCCGGCCTGCCCGACTCGGCCTTCCGGCACGACGGCCAATTGACCAAACGCGATGTGCGCGCCATCACCCTCGCGCGCCTGAGCCCGGTCCCTGGCGAACTGTTGTGGGACGTCGGCGCCGGCAGTGGCTCGATCGGCATCGAATGGATGCGCGCTCACCCCAGTTGCCGCGCACTGGCCATCGAGGCGGATGCGGGCCGACAAACGTTGATCGAACACAACCGCGATGCCCTCGGCGTTCCCGGCCTGCATCTGGTTCGCGGCAGTGCGCCGCTGGCCTTGGCCGGGCTGGAGCGACCGGATGCGATTTTCATCGGCGGCGGAGTCACCCGCGAAGGCGTACTCGATACGTGCTGGGCCGAACTCAAACCCGGGGGCCGGTTGGTCGCCAACGCTGTCACCCTGCAAAGTGAAATGACCCTGATGGCCTGGCGCGAGCAACACGGTGGGGAGCTGACACGCATTCATATCGCACAAGCACAACCGCTGGGCGACTTTGACACCTGGCGCCAGGCCTTGCCGATTACTTTGCTGGACGTGACGAAACCCTTCGATGCGTGACGAAACCGCCGAACAACCCGCACCACTGCGCAGCGGCCTGACCACCGGCAGTTGCGCCACGGCCACCAGCCTCGCCGCCGCGCGTCTGCTGCTGGATGGCACATCGGCCGATGCGGTGGAAATCGTGTTGCCCAAGGGCAAACAGGTGCAGATGCGCCTGGAGTTCTGCCGCCTCACCGAGGACGGCGCCGAAGCGGGAACCCTCAAAGACGCCGGTGATGATCCGGACGTGACCCATGGTGCCCTGCTCTACTCCCAGGTGCGCCTGAATAGCGAACCCGGGACTCGCTTCAAGGCCGGTCGCGGCGTCGGCACAGTGACCCGACCCGGGCTGGTGCTGGGTGTCGGCGAGCCCGCGATCAACCCGGTGCCGCGCAAAATGATCAGCGAACACCTGGCCCGGCTGGCCGACGAACTCGGCTACAGCGGCGGCTTCGAGGTCACGGTCAATGTCGAGAACGGCGAGGCGCTGGCATTGAAAACCATGAACCCGCGCCTGGGCATTCTTGGCGGCTTGTCGATACTCGGAACCAGCGGCATCGTCCGACCGTTTTCCTGTGCGGCCTACATCGCCTCGATCCACCAGGGCATCGACGTGGCGAAAACCAACGGTTACCTGCACATCGCCGCCTGCACCGGCAACGCCAGCGAAGACACCATGCGCCGGGTCTACAACCTGCCGGAAATCGCCCTGATCGAAATGGGCGACTTCGTTGGCGCCGTGCTCAAGCACCTGCGCAAAGTACCGGTGGAAAAACTCAGCCTGTGCGGTGGATTCGGCAAGATCAGCAAGCTGGCGGCCGGGCACATGGATTTGCACAGTCGCCATTCGAGCATCGACCTGCCGCAACTGGCGCTATGGGCGGCACAGGTCGGCGCCGATGCGGCGTTGCAGCAGAGCATCCGCGAAGCCAACACCAGCCAGCAGGCACTGGCCATGGCCGCCGCAGCCGGGGTCGCCCTGGGTGATGCAGTCTGCCGGCACGCCTTGGACTTTGCCCGCAGCGTGGTGCCGGCGCAGGTTCAGGTGGAAGTCTTTGCCATCGATCGCCAGGGCGGGATTGTTGGCCATGCAGGGGCCTTTCAATGAAGCGCATCCTGTTGCTCGGCGGCGTGACTGAAGCCATGGCCATTGCCCGCACGCTGGGACCGCTGCACATCTACAGCCTGGCCGGTGTCGGTCGGGTGCCAACGGACCTGCAATGCCAGGTTCGTGTCGGTGGCTTTGGCGGTGCCGAGGGCCTGGCGCAATTCATTAGCGATGAAGGCATCGATCTGCTGCTCGATGCCACTCACCCCTACGCGGCCCAAATCAGCCAGAACGCCGCGACCGCCGCGCGCTTGAGCGGCATTCCCTGCTGGGCGCTACGGCGTCCGGCCTGGGAAGCCCAGGCGGGGGATGACTGGCGGGAAGTCAGCGATTGGGCCGAACTGATCGAAGCCCTGAAGCCCTTCCGCCGACCGCTGTTCACCCTCGGTCGCGAACCTCTGCAACACCTGGATGAAATTCCTGCGGAGCAATTCTGGACCCTGCGCGCACTGGACCTGTATCCGGGCAACGAGCGCTGTGAAGTGATCGGCGCACGTGGGCCATTCCTGATCGACGATGAACGTGAGTTGTTCGAACGGCGAAACATCGACGTGCTGATCAGCAAGAACAGCGGCAGCACGGCCACCGAGCCGAAGCTGGAAGTCGCACGTGAGTGTGGGGTGCCGGTGATTGTCTTGAAGCGCCCCGAATTGCCAAGTGTGGAACGGGAATTTGGCTCGGTGGCAGATATGCTGGATGCCCTACCAGTGTAGGACTATTCCTTAGACCTGCTGAACCTTGCGATTCCGCTGGCAGTATTCTCAGACGAAACTGGCTATCGACTCTACGGCCTCAATCCTATAGTTCGCCTCCCCCTGAACCAATCAAGCGCACCCAACATCCACAGGGATGAATGGTCTCGCCCAAAAGAAAGTGCCGCTTGCCACTCTGTATCCCAAGGAATACGATTCAACATGATCGAATTTGAGCGATCCCAAGTATTTGCTGACTGGCTCAACTCGCTGAGGGACACCATCGGCAAAGCTCGAATAATTGCCAGACTCCGGGCAGCCGAGTATGGAAATTTTGGTGATTGTGAACCTGTAGGTGCTGCGGTTTATGAGATGCGCGTTCACTACGGCCCGGGCTACAGGATGTACTTCACTCGCAGAGATGAGGTGATTTACTTGCTGTTGATCGGGGGTGACAAGTCGACTCAAAAACGAGATATCAAACGTGCTATTCAAATGGCACACAATATCGGTAATGAGGAGTAAATCATGGCCGAACAATTTACCCGTTTTGATGCCGTCGAGTTTCTCAAAACTCCGGAGGAAATGGCGGCTTATCTGGATGCCTGCTTTGAAGAAGATGCCGGAGACGGCGTGCTGATACGTGCAGCGCTCAACGATATCGCCCGAGCAAAGGGCATGACACAAATCGCCCGTGATGCCGGTCTGGGGCGCGAGAGTCTTTACAAAGCGCTGAGCAGTAGTGGCAATCCGGAATTCGCGACTATCATGAAAGTTATGAAAGCCTTGGGTCTGCGCTTGCATGCCATCGCTGTCTGATTACGCTGCGACACCAAACCGCACGCCGCCTTTTTACTTATCGGCCCTGATCAGGCTAAATAGCCCGCGCCTGATCACCTACCCAAACGGATTTGTCCCATGTCCCGACAACGGCTCGCAATTGCCTGGATAGCCTGCTTCGCAGTGCTGTTCAACATGCTCGCCATGCCGATGTCCGGAGCGATGGCGCAAACGACGAAGTCACCTGCCGAACAGTTGTTGTGGGGCAGTTTCTGCAGTTCCAGCGGCACCAGGATGGTGGCGATTTCCATCGGGGACCTTGAACAGAAAGCCCCGCAAAGCGACGATCATTCCAACATGCAGCATTGCTGGTGCTGCTCCGGTTCTGCGCCATTGGTGGCGTTGCCGGGGCATTCGCCACAGCTGTATTTCGCCCGCTTCGAGTCCAACCGAAGCGTGCCTGCCACCTCCCTCGAAAGCCCGTCACCGCGCCAGCAATGGCCGAGCCTCAACCCCCGCGCGTCCCCTCTGGTGTGATTTTTTCTCGCAATTGACTGCGTTTTAAATCGTTCCGGAGAACTGTCATGTTGAACAAACTCATCGTTCTGGCCGCGTTGCTGCTGCCTGCCTGCTTTGCCAATGCCCACGAATACAAAGTCGGCGAACTGGAAATCGCGCATCCGTGGTCCCAGGAGTTGCCACCCAATGCGCCGACCGTTGCGGCGTATTTCGTGATCAACAACGAAGGCAAGACCGCCGACCGCCTGCTCAGCGTCGACACCCCCATTGCCGGCGAAGCGCAATTGCATGAGCACGTGATGCAAGGCGACATGATGAAAATGCAGCACGTACCGAGCGTGGAAGTGCCCGCCGGAGGCGAGGTTACTTTCGCGCCGATGGCCTATCACGTGATGTTGCTGGACCTCAAGGACCGCAGCCTGCTGGTTGACGGCAAGCGTTTCCCCATGACGTTGCACTTCGAGAAGTCCGGTGACGTGACGGTCGAAGTTGCGGTGCAGAAGCAGGCGCCGGACGCCATGCAAGCGCACGTGCACAAGCCGTAATCACCTGAACTGAAAACGCCCATGCGCCCGCTTAGCGCCAGGTCATCCAGGTCACGCGATCAGGCATTGAGCCTGACACGCGGCAGCTGGATCAGCCTGTTCGCCATGCTGATGATCTTTATCGGCCCGCTGATCTCTCAGTCGATGCCGATGGATTCGCGCGCCATGTCGATGACCATGCCTGTAGGTATGAGCATGGACATGTCGGCGATGGAGCATGCCGACCATGCCACGCAAGCCACCGCCGAGCATTGCCCGCCTGCCCCGGGGCACCATGTGCTGTGGGAAAAGTGCGGCTATTGCAGCCTGCTGTTCAATTGCCCGGCGCTGACCGGTGGCGTGTCTTTCGCCAACTTCGTCATCCCGCCCGTCAACACCTTCACCCCCCCCTCCCCACGTCTGGGCCATGCCCGGCAAACCTTCTTCCCCGGCGCCCGCCCCCGCGCCCCGCCCGTCGTCGCGTAATCACTCACTTCTGATTTCACACGGTCCGCAAGACAGCCACGCTCATTCCCACAGGGATTGTGCAGGCTGCCGGCCGTGTCGTTTACGACTGTTCGATGGAAATTGTCATGTCCAGGTTTTCTGCTGTCCCGTGCTTGAGTCCTGCCCAAACCTCTTATGCCCTGAACGAATCCGCCGTTCGTTTCAGGCACGCCACCGCGATCCTGTGCGGTGCCTTGCTGGCGCCTTCTGCGCTTGCCGATGAGCATGCCGGTCACAGTGAAGAACTGAGCCCGACAGTGATTACCGCCGTTGCCCCCAGTTCACCTTTGACCATCGTCACCAACCCCAAGGACCCGCGCCAACCGGTGCCGGCCAGCGACGGTGCCGATTACCTGAAAACCATCCCCGGCTTCGCCATGGTGCGCAATGGCGGCACCAATGGTGATCCGGTGCTGCGCGGCATGTTCGGCTCGCGGCTGAACATTCTCACCAACGGCGGCATGATGCTCGGCGCCTGCCCTGGCCGGATGGACGCTCCAACTTCCTACATTTCGCCGGAAACCTACGACAAGCTCACCGTGATCAAAGGCCCGCAAACCGTGCTGTGGGGACCGGGTTCTTCGGCCGGGACCATCCTGTTCGACCGCGAGCCGGAGCACTTCGGCGAACTCGGCACACGGGTCAACGCCAGCGTACTGGCTGGCTCCTACGGTCGCTTCGACAAACTGGTGGACGCTGCCGCCGGTGGCCAGTCGGGTTACGTGCGGGTCATCGGCAACACCGCGCACTCCGACGACTACCAGGATGGCAACAACGACACCGTGCCGTCGCGCTATGAAAAATGGAACGGCGACGTGGCCGTCGGCTGGACGCCGAATGCCGACACCTTGCTGGAGCTGACCGCCGGCCGTGGCGATGGTGAAGCCCGGTACGCCGGGCGCGGCATGGACGGTTCGCAGTTCCTGCGCGAGAGCCTCGGCCTGCGCTTCGAGCAGTCCAACATCGGCGACGTACTGGATAATATCGAGGCGCAGGTCTACTACAACTACGCCGACCACGTGATGGACAACTACACCCTGCGCACGCCGTCCGGCAGCGGGATGATGGCCGGGCCCATGGCCTCCAACGTCGACCGCCGCACCCTCGGCGCCCGGGTCAAGGCCACCTGGCGCTGGGCCGATGTGCAACTGATCAGCGGCATCGACGCGCAGACCAACGAACATCGCCAGCGCAGCGCCATGGGTGTCGACGCCTACAAGGACCTGCCGTACACCAAGGATGCCGACTTCCATAACTACGGTGTGTTCGGTGAAATGACCTGGTACGCCGCCGACCGTGACCGCCTGATCAGCGGCGCACGCCTGGACCGCGCCTCGGCCAAGGATTATCGGAAGACCATCGGCTCGGGCACGATGACCCGCCCGAATCCGACCGCCGACGATACCCGCGCCGACACCCTGCCCAGCGGTTTCATCCGCTACGAGCACGACCTGGCCGACAGCCCGACCACCTTGTATGCCGGCCTCGGTCACACCCAGCGATTCCCGGATTACTGGGAGCTGTTTTCACCCAAGTCCGGCCCCGCCGGTTCGGTCAATGCTTTCGATTCGATCAAACCGGAAAAAACCACCCAGCTCGATTTCGGCCTGCAATACAAGACCGAAGACCTCGAAGCATGGGCCTCGGCTTACGTCGGGCAGGTGCGCGATTACATCCTGTTCAACTACACCCCGACAATGATGGGTACGACCTCGCAAGCCGAAAACATCGACGCGCGAATCATGGGCGGTGAACTGGGCGCCGCCTACAACTTCACCGAGAACTGGAACGCCGACGCGACCCTGGCCTATGCCTGGGGCAAGAACAGCAGCAATGGCAGTGCATTGCCGCAGATGCCGCCGCTGGATGCCCGTTTCGGCCTGACCTACAGCGAAGATAACTGGAGCGCCGGCGCACTGTGGAGAGTGGTCGCCGCGCAAAACCGTATCGACCAGAACAAGGGCAACGTGGTCGGCAAGGACTTCGGCAAGACGCCGGGGTTCGGCGTGTTCTCTCTCAACGGTGCCTATCGGATCAACAGCAACTGGAAGGTCAGCAGCGGCGTCGACAACCTGTTCGGCAAGGCTTACGCCGAGCACTTGAACCTGGCCGGTAATGCCGGTTTCGGCTACCCGGCCAATGACCCGCAAGCCATCAAGGAACCGGGGCGCACGCTCTGGACCAAGGTGGACATGAGCTTCTGAGAACAGCCCAGGCAGGCCGCTCTTTTGTGGGAGCGAGCCTGCTCGCGATCGGTTGCGCAGCAACCGCAAAAACAAACAACTAAAAGATCCAGCCAAGCGGAGCACACGTGATGAAACAGCCCAAAGTGAATTTCTACAACCTGGCGTGGCGCTGGCATTTCTATGCCGGATTGTTCGTTGCGCCGTTCATGGTGATGCTGGCCTTGACCGGTACTATTTACCTGTTCAAACCGCAACTCGATTCACTGATGTACAGCAGCCTGCTCAATGTCCCGGCCGGTCATCACACCGTCCCGGCCGACGACCTGCTCAACCGGGTGAAAGCGGCGTACCCGCAAGGGACCGTCAAGCAATACCTGCCACCGGTCAATGCCGAGCGCAGCGCCCAGTTTGTCGTCCTCAATGGCGGCAACGAACTGAACGTTTTTGTCGATCCATACCACGGCGACATCCTCGGCGAGCAAGACGCCAAGAAGAACCTGCAAGCCATTGCCCGGTCGATTCACGGCGAGCTGATGATCGGCACCGTTGGCGATCGGCTGATCGAACTGGCCGCCGGTTGGGGCGTGGTGCTGGTGGTGTCCGGGATTTTCCTGTGGTGGCCGCGCGGTCAGGCAGCAGGCATCTTGTGGCCGCGCCTGAACAGTCGCGGTCGAATCTTGTGGCGTGACCTGCACGCGGTCACCGGGTTCTGGGGCGCGTCCCTGCTGCTGGTGATGCTGCTCAGCGGCATGACCTGGACCGGCTTCTGGGGCAAGCAGTACGCTGAAGTGTGGAACGTGTTCCCGGCGGCCATGTGGGATGACGTACCGAAGTCCGATGTCGAGGCGCGCAGCCTCAACACCGCCACCCGCCAGACCGTGCCGTGGGCCATGGAAAATACGCCGATGCCAATGTCCGGCGATCATGCCGAGCACATGGCCCACGACGGCGCAGCGGCCGGTCCGGCATCGCCGACCATACGCCTGCAGGACGTACAAAACATCGCCAGAGAGCGCAAGGTCGAAGCGGGTTACAGCATCACCCTGCCGACCACCGCGACTGGCGTGTTCACCATCGCCGTGTTCGCCGACGACCCACGCAATGACGCCACCCTGCACATCGATCAGTACACCGGCAAGGTCCTGGCCGATGTACGTTTCGAGCAGTACGGTACCGTCGCCCGCGCCACGGAAATCGGCGTGATGCTGCACGAAGGCAAGATGTTCGGCACGTTCAACCAGATCATCGTGTTGCTGATCTGCCTGATGATTTTGCTCAGCGCGGTCAGTGGCGTGGTGATCTGGTGGAAGCGTCGCCCCCAAGGAAAACTCGGCGTGCCGCCACTTCGTCACGACCTGCCGAAATGGAAAACTGCGACGGTGATCATGTTCGCCCTGGCGGTGGCCTTCCCGTTGGTGGGCGCGTCGCTGGTGGTGGTGTGGGTGCTGGATCGTGTGCTGCTGTCGCGTTTCACCCGGCAAACTGAATCGGCCTCATCTTCATCTTGAAACAGGCGAGATGCGCGGGGCGAAAGGCACTGTAAACTCCCCGCGAATCATCTCAGCCCCATCGCGAGCAAGCYCGCTCCCACAGGGATTGCGTAAAACCTGTGGGAGCGRGCTTGCTCGCGATGGGGCCCTTGGCATCACCTCAAGAGCCACTGCATGACCTCGCTGAACCTCACAAACCTCACCTGGTCCCCACTGGGTCACGGCCATTGCCACCACCAGTTCCAGCTGCGTGACGCCTCGCTACACGTGGCCGCCGGTGAGTTCGTCGGGCTGATCGGCCCCAACGGCAGTGGCAAGACCAGCCTGTTGCGGTGTGCCTGGCGCTTCAGCAAACCGGAGCACGGCGAGGTCAGGCTCGATCATCAGAATGTCTGGAAGCAATCCTCGCGCTGGTGCGCACAACGCATCGCCGTGGTGTTGCAGGAGTTCCCTGACGCCTTCGGACTGACCGTCGAGGAAGTGGTCGCCATGGGTCGCACGCCACACAAAGGTTTGTTCGATGGCGACACGCTTGAAGACTCGAACCTCATCAATAAGGCCCTGGAGTCCGTCGGTCTCAATGGCTTCGAAAACCACGGCTTCGCCACCCTCTCCGGTGGTGAAAAACAGCGGGTCATCCTCGCCCGCGCCCTGGCCCAGCAACCACAGTTGCTGATCCTCGACGAGCCGACCAACCACCTCGACCCGCATTATCAGCTTGAGCTTTTAAGGTTGGTCAAGCGCTTGAACATCGGCACCCTGGCGAGCATCCACGACCTCAATCTGGCGGCGGCTTTTTGTGATCGGCTGTACGTGATCAACCATGGTCGTATCGTCGCCAGCGGCACACCGAAAGAAGTCCTGACGGCTGCGCTGCTGCGCAATGTGTTCGGCGTCGAAGCCCTGATCGATGAGCATCCACTGCACGGCTACCCACGAATCACCTGGATAACCCAACCATGACTTTGCGTTCCCTGCTGCGCTGCGGCCTCTCTCTCGTGATGCTGCTGGGCAGCGTCCAGGCGTTGGCCGAAGCCACCCGTTACCCGCTGACAATCAAAAGCTGCAACCGCGAGGTGACCTTCAGGCAGGCGCCGCAACACGCCCTCAGCCACGACATCAACATGACCCAGATGATGCTCGCCCTCGGCCTCAAGCCACGGATGGCCGGTTACAGCGGTATCAGTGGCTGGAAGGCCGTGACGCCGGAGATGCAGGGCACTCTCGAAGGCCTGCCGGAGCTGGCGGCCAAGTACCCGTCGGTGGAAACCCTGCTCAATGCCAACGTCGATTTCTTCTTCGCCGGCTGGGACTACGGCATGCGTATCGGCGGCGACCTCACGCCACAAACCCTGCAACCGCTGGGCATCAATGTGTATGAGCTGAGCGAATCCTGCGCCTTCGTAATGAAGCGCCCACCGGCCAGCCTCGAAGACACCTACAACGACCTGCGCAACCTCGGCAGAATCTTCGACGTGCAGGACCGCGCCAATGCCCTGATCGCCAGCATGCAGGCGCAAGTGGTGGATATACGCAAAGACCTGCCCGCAGAGAAACCGCGGGTTTTCCTGTACGACAGCGGCGAAGACCGGGCCATGACCTCAGGGCGACTGGGCATGCCGCAAGCGCTGATCGACGCCGCTGGCGGACGCAATATTCTGGAAGATGTCGACGCGAGCTGGACCCGGGTCAACTGGGAGAGCGTGGTCGATCACAATCCACAGGTGATCGTGATCGTCGACTACAGCGAAATCACCGCCGAACAGAAGATTCAATTCCTGCTGGGCAACAAGGCCCTGCAATCGGTGGATGCGATCAAGCACCAGCGCTTCATCGTCATCCCTTACGTGCAGGCCACGCCGGGGATCGATAACGTGCTGGCGGTCGCCACCCTGGCCAAGGGTTTCCACGGCGAATGATCAACCGTCGCTACGCTCTGTTGCTGATCGCCCTTGGTGCGCTGTTGCTGGTGTCGTGCGTGGTGTCCCTGGGTTTCGGCCCGGCGCGGGTGCCGCAGGATGTGGTGTGGCGCATCCTGTTGCACAAGCTGTTCGGTTTCGGTGTGCCGGACTGGAGCCCCGGACAGGAACATATCGTCTGGCTGATCCGCGTCCCGCGCATGCTGCTCGGCGCGCTAGTGGGCGCCGGGCTGGCATTGATCGGCGCGGTGCTGCAAGCGGTCACGCGCAACCCGTTGGCTGACCCGCATTTACTCGGCGTCACGTCCGGCGCGACCTTGGGCGCGGTGATCGTGGTGCTGCATGTCGGTGAGATCGTTGGCCTGTTGACCTTGCCCATCGCCGCGTTCATTGGTGCATTGCTGAGCATGCTGGTGGTGCTGATGATCGCCAGCCGCCACGGTCGCCTCGACAGTGATCGTTTGTTGTTATGCGGTGTGGCGGTGTCGTTCGTGATGATGGCGATTGCCAATTTGCTGCTGTTCCTGGGCGACCATCGTGCCAGTTCGGCGGTGATGTTCTGGATGCTCGGCGGGCTCGGGTTGGCACGCTGGGAGCTGCTGGCGGTGCCGACAGCCTGTGTGTTGCTCGGGCTGATTTTGCTGCTGGGCATGGCGCGACCGCTGAATGCGCTGATGGCCGGCGAACAGACGGCGGTGACCCTGGGCCTGAATGCTCGCACCGTGCGCCTGCGGGTGTTTTTGATTGCCTCATTGATGACCGGGGTGCTGGTGTCGATCAGCGGCTCGATCGGTTTTGTCGGGCTGATGGTGCCGCACATTGCGCGGCGTCTGGTCGGCGCTGAACACCGAAGATTGCTGCCGGTGTGCGTATTGCTCGGCAGCGTGTTTCTGGTCTGGGTCGACGTCGCCGCCCGGACACTGATCGCCCCCGAAGACTTGCCCATCGGCGTTGCCACTGCGGCGATTGGCGGGTTGTTCTTCATCGGCTTGATGCGACGTCGTTAACGTCATCTTTAATTAAAAAGTTTCAAAATTGCATTTACGCCTGGAAAAACCTCGTATTGAGTTAACGCTTAACAAGTTCACCATCATGTTCATACTCCGCTCTCGCGAGTTCAACTGTAAAACGCTCGCGTACTTCAACGACGATTATTCCTACAAATCAATCGCCACAACTCCTACAAGAGCGAAAAGAGGTAAACATGTTCAAGAAGCTCATCGCATCCATCGCACTTGTTTCAGCCCCCGCATGGGCAGTGCAGCCCCCCTTTACTGGCGTTGACTACAGTGGCCGGTATCAATGTACCGGAATGGACAGCCATATCGGTGCATTTGAAGGTGTTGTCGACATGAAGCTCAATATCGAACAAAGTACCGGCGAACACGGTGCCTACGGCTTTACGCTAACGTTGCTCGACAACTCCCGGTATGACGGATTTGCTGCCGCCAATTTGAGTTCTCTGGCGATTTACTTTGCCCATACGGATCCGTCACTCAAGGATTACGGCGTCGGGATTGCGAAAATTGCTACAACCCCTGACGGGAAAACTTCATTCACCAAGTACTACTACGGCCCGGAGTACGAAGGTGGCGGACATGGTTTTGAAACCTGCATTAAAAGCTGACATTCGTCGTTCACAAAGCTGATACCCATTGTTGAATCCTGTGGGAGCGAGCCTGCTCGCGATAGCGCTGGGTCAGACAACATCGGCATTAACTGAAATACCGCCATCGCGAGCAGGCTCGCTCCCACAATTGATCGATGCTACCCGCCCCAATCTGGCGCACCTCTTCGCACCAACGCGCCAGACACGATCCTTCATGGTGCGCCACCAAACCCTTCAATCGCTCTAAAACGACATTTCCCTGCCTTTTGCCGACCGGGCACAGCCCTTGCAAAACACACCTTCAGTAGTCCGCATCTGCCAACCAAGAAAACTCATAAGTTCATGGAGATCGCACAATGAAGCGTCGCAGTTTGATCAAGGCTTTCACACTCTCGGCAAGCATCGCCGCGATGGGCATGACCTGGACTGTCCAGGCCGCCGAGACCATCAAGGTCGGTATTCTGCATTCGTTGTCCGGCACCATGGCGATCTCCGAAACCTCGCTTAAAGACATGGCGTTGATGACCATCGATGAAATCAACGCCAAGGGCGGCGTGAACGGCAAGATGCTGGAACCGGTAGTCGTCGACCCAGCATCGAACTGGCCGCTATTTGCCGAAAAGGGCCGGCAGTTGCTGACTCAGGACAAGGTAGCGGTGGTGTTCGGTTGCTGGACTTCCGTGTCGCGCAAATCGGTACTGCCAGTGTTCGAAGAACTCAACGGCTTGCTGTTCTACCCGGTGCAATATGAAGGCGAAGAAATGTCGCCGAACGTGTTCTACACCGGCGCCGCGCCGAACCAGCAAGCGATCCCTGCCGTTGAATACCTGATGAGCGAGGAAGGCGGCAGCGCCAAGCGCTACTTCCTGCTCGGCACCGACTACGTCTACCCGCGCACCACCAACAAGATCCTGCGTTCGTTCCTGCACTCCAAGGGCGTGGCCGACAAAGACATCGAAGAGGTCTACACCCCGTTCGGTCATAGCGATTACCAGACCATCGTCGCCAACATCAAAAAATTCTCGGCGGGCGGCAAGACAGCGGTTATCTCCACCGTCAACGGCGACTCCAACGTGCCGTTCTATAAAGAACTGGCCAACCAGGGCCTGAAAGCCACCGACGTTCCGGTCGTGGCGTTTTCGGTCGGCGAAGAAGAACTGCGCGGCATCGACACCAAGCCACTGGTGGGTAACCTGGCGGCGTGGAACTACTTCGAATCGGTCGAGAACCCGGTGAACAAGAAGTTCGTCGATGACTGGAAAGCCTACGCGAAGAAACACAACCTGCCGGGCGCCGACAAGGCGGTGACCAACGACCCGATGGAGGCCACTTATGTCGGCATCCACATGTGGGCGCAAGCGGCGGAAAAAGCCAAGTCCACCGACGTCGACAAAGTCCGCGAAGCCTTGGCCGGCCAGACCTTTGCCGCGCCGTCCGGTTACACCCTGACCATGGACAAGACCAACCACCACCTGCACAAGCCGGTGATGATCGGCGAGATCCAGTCTGACGGTCAGTTCAACGTGGTGTGGCAGACCGAAGGGCCGATCCGCGCCCAGCCGTGGAGCCCATTCATCCCGGGCAACGACAAGAAGCCGGAGTATGCGGTGAAGAGCAACTGAGCCACTGGGTGTCGGCGCCAGGCACGAAGCCTGAGGCCGACACAAATCCCTGTGGGAGCGAGCTTGCTCGCGATGACGGCGGTACATTCAACATCACTGTGACTGTACGACCACTATCGCGAGCAAGCTCGCTCCCACAATGTCCGCGTCAAGGCGACTATTTATGCCCACCGCCCTTTATCGCTTCATCTTGACCATTGCAATGCTGTTGCCGATGGCCACCCACGCCGGTGACGCCGAAGACTTCGTCGCCGCCAATCCCGTGCAGCAGGCCAAGTTGCTGGAAACCTGGGCCGCGCAGCCCGATCCTGCCCGTATCGAGTTGATCAACGCCCTGCAACAAGGCGAGTTGACCCTCGACGGCCAACCGAAAACCCTGCGCCTGAACAACCGCCTGCGGGGTCTGATCGATACGGCCCTGGCCAGTCACCAGTTGCTCGCCGCCGACGCCAAACTCCGTCTGGCCGCCGCGCAGCAATTGCAGAAAAGCGCCAAACCGGCGCAGTTGAAATTCCTTGATCAGCAACTCGCTGGCGAACAAGACGAAGGCGTTTACGCAGCATTGGGCCTCGCCCTGGCCAACCTGCAACTGGTGGATGCCGACCCGGCCGTGCGCCTCGCCGCTGTGCGTCTGCTCGGCGAAACCGGCGACCCGCTGGCCCGCACACGCCTCGAAAACCTGCTGGAGCCGGGCGTTGAAACCGACGCGAATGTGCATACCGCCGCTGAAACCAGCCTCGCTCAAGTCAAACGCAAACTGCTGGTCGGCGAGATGCTCGGCCAGGCATTCAGCGGTATGTCGCTTGGCTCGATTCTGCTGCTCGCCGCCCTGGGACTTGCGATCACTTTCGGCCTGCTCGGCGTGATCAACATGGCCCACGGCGAGATGCTGATGCTCGGCGCCTACTCGACCTATGTGGTGCAACTGATGTTCCAGCGCTTCGCCCCGCAGGCCATCGAGTTCTATCCGCTGATCGCGCTGCCCGTGGCGTTTTTCGTCACCGCGGCCATCGGCATGGCACTGGAGCGCACGGTGATTCGCCACCTCTACGGCCGTCCGCTGGAAACCCTCCTCGCCACCTGGGGCATCAGCCTCATGCTGATTCAACTGGTTCGCCTGGTGTTCGGTGCGCAGAACGTCGAAGTGGCCAACCCGGCCTGGCTGTCGGGCGGCATTCAAGTGCTGCCGAACCTGGTGCTGCCGTACAACCGCATTGTCATCATTGCCTTTGCGCTGTTTGTGGTGGTGCTGACGTGGTTGCTGCTGAACAAGACGCGCCTGGGTCTCAACGTGCGGGCAGTCACCCAGAACCGCAACATGGCCGCCTGCTGCGGCGTACCCACCGGGCGCGTGGACATGCTCGCCTTCGGCCTCGGCTCGGGCATCGCCGGCCTCGGTGGCGTGGCCCTGAGCCAGATCGGCAACGTCGGCCCGGACCTCGGCCAGAGCTACATCATCGACTCGTTCCTGGTGGTGGTGCTCGGCGGTGTCGGTCAGTTGGCCGGTAGCGTGCTGGCGGCGTTCGGCCTGGGGATCGCCAACAAGATTCTCGAACCGCAGATCGGTGCCGTGCTCGGCAAGATTCTCATCCTCGCGTTGATCATTCTGTTCATCCAGAAACGTCCGCAAGGTCTCTTCGCACTCAAAGGACGGGTGATCGACTGATGAACCAGCCCCTGCTCGTTACCGCGACCAAAAAAGCCGGCCCTAAAGTCTCGATTGCCGTCGGTGCAGTGATCCTCGTTCTGCTGTTGGCGCTACCGCTACTGTCGTTGTTACCGGTCGACAGCACACTGCATGTTTCAGCCTATACGCTGACGCTGGTGGGCAAGATTCTTTGCTACGCCATCGTCGCACTGGCGCTCGATCTGGTCTGGGGCTACGCCGGCCTGCTGTCCCTCGGCCACGGCCTGTTCTTCGCCCTCGGTGGTTATGCCATGGGCATGTACCTGATGCGCCAGGCCTCGGGTGATGGCTTGCCGGCGTTCATGACGTTCCTGTCGTGGACCGAAATGCCGTGGTTCTGGACCGGCACCAGCAGTTTCCTCTGGACCCTGTGCCTGGTGGTATTGGCGCCGGGGTTTCTGGCGTTGGTGTTCGGTTTCTTCGCCTTCCGCTCACGGATCAAGGGCGTGTATTTCTCGATCATGACCCAGGCCCTGACCTTCGCCGGGATGCTGCTGTTTTTCCGCAACGAAACCGGCTTCGGCGGTAACAACGGCTTCACCAACTTCCGCACCATTCTTGGCTTTGGCATCACCGAACCAGGTACCCGCGCCGTACTGTTTTTCGCCACGGTGCTGTTGCTGGTGGCGAGCCTGTACATCGGCTGGCGCCTGGCGCAAAGCAAGTTCGGACGGGTGCTGACCGCGCTGCGCGATGCGGAAAACCGCCTGATGTTCTGCGGCTACGACCCACGCGGATTCAAGTTGTTCGTGTGGGTGTTGAGCGCGGTGTTGTGTGGTCTGGCCGGTGCGTTGTACGTGCCGCAAGTGGGGATCATCAACCCGAGTGAGATGTCGCCGACCAACTCCATCGAAGCGGCAGTCTGGGTAGCCCTCGGCGGGCGCGGCACGTTGATCGGTCCGTTGCTCGGCGCCGGTGTAGTCAACGGCATGAAGAGCTGGTTCACCGTGGCGTTCCCCGAGTACTGGCTGTTCTTCCTTGGCGCGTTGTTCATCGTCGTGACCCTGTACCTGCCCAAGGGCGTGATCGGTCTGTTGAAGAAAAGAGGTGAGCAATGAGAATCACTGCAACCGCTGAATTCATGCTCGAACCGGCGTTTTTTCCTGTGGAGCCCAACAAGGACGCCGGCAGCAGCCGCGATGCCATCGGCCTCGGCCAGCGTGTCGGCCCCGGCCTCAACACCCGTCACGGCACCATCCTGACCCTGGAAGACATCAGCGTCAGTTTCGACGGCTTCCGCGCGCTGAACAATCTGAACCTGTACATCGGGGTCGGCGAACTGCGCTGCATCATCGGCCCCAACGGCGCGGGCAAGACCACGCTGATGGACGTGATCACCGGCAAGACCCGCCCCAGCCAGGGCAAGGCCTGGTACGGCGAAACCCTGGACCTGACGCAAATGAGCGAAGTGCAGATCGCCCAGGCTGGTATCGGCCGCAAGTTCCAGAAGCCGACGGTGTTCGAAGCCCTGACGGTGTTCGAGAACCTGGAACTGGCGCAGAAAACCGACAAATCCGTTTGGGCCAGCCTGGGGGCGCGCTTGAACGGCGAGCAGAAAGACCGCATCGCCGAAGTGCTGGAGACCATTCGCCTGACCTCCTCGGTCAATCGCCCGGCGGGCCTGTTGTCCCACGGCCAGAAGCAATTCCTGGAGATCGGCATGTTGTTGATGCAGGACCCGCAATTGCTGTTGCTCGACGAACCGGTGGCGGGCATGACCGACGCTGAAACCGAGTTCACCGCCGAGCTGTTCAAGAGCCTGGCCGGCAAGCACTCGCTGATGGTAGTCGAACACGATATGGGCTTCGTCGGTTCGATTGCCGACCACGTCACCGTGTTGCACCAAGGCAGCGTGTTGGCAGAGGGATCGCTGGAGCAGGTGCAGGACAACGAGCGGGTGATCGAGGTGTATCTCGGTCGTTAGACCTGCAAATACATAACCTGTGGGAGCRGGCTTGCCCGCGATGACAGTGTGTCAGACAACAAAAATATTGGATGTGCCGCCCTCATCGCGGGCAAGCCYGCTCCCACAGGGTTCTGTGTAAAACAGAAGGAATTCGAACATGCTGCAAGTCGACAAGCTGCACCAGTACTACGGCGGAAGCCACATCCTGCGCGGCCTGACATTTGACGTGAAGGTCGGCGAAGTCACCTGCCTGCTCGGGCGTAACGGCGTAGGCAAGACCACCCTGCTCAAATGCCTGATGGGTTTGCTGCCGGCCAAGGAAGGCGCGGTGAACTGGGAAGGTAAACCGATCACTGCGTTCAAGCCGCACCAGCGTGTGCATGCCGGCATCGCTTACGTACCACAGGGCCGGGAAATCTTCGGCCGCCTGACCGTGGAAGAAAACCTGCTGATGGGGCTGTCGCGCTTTCCCGGCAGCGAAGCCAGGGAAGTCCCTGCCTTCATCTACGAACTGTTCCCGGTGCTGCTGCAAATGAAGCAACGGCGCGGCGGCGACCTGTCCGGTGGCCAGCAACAGCAACTGGCCATTGGCCGGGCGCTGGCCAGCCGCCCTCGTCTGCTGATCCTCGACGAGCCTACCGAAGGCATCCAGCCGTCGGTAATCAAGGAGATCGCTGCCGTGATCAAAAAACTCGCAGCCAGGGGCGACATGGCGATTCTGCTGGTGGAGCAGTTCTACGATTTCGCCGCCGAACTGGCTGACCAGTACCTGGTGATGTCCCGAGGCGAAATCGTGCAGCAAGGTCGCGGGGGAAATATGGAAGCCGAAGGTGTGCGCGGTCTGGTTACGATCTAATCTGTAGCGTCCTGACGATAATTAAAAATCATGAATTTACCTGCCCAAACAACGCTGTTCACCCCGAGCTGGTACGCCGAGCTGGAGCTGGGTTACGCCCGCTTCGGCGATAGCACACGTCCGGTCCAGCGCCGCCACTTGGGTCCGCTGCGGGTACAGAAACATCTGTATGCCGAAGGGCCTGAAGTCTGCCAACACATCATCGTCCATCCGCCAGGCGGGATTGCCGGCGGTGACCGGCTGGATATTTCAGCCCGCGTCGAGCGCGATGCCTGGGCACAGATCACCAGCCCCGGCGCGGCCAAGTGGTATCGCGCCGCCGGCCCCGCCTATCAGCAGCTGAAGTTGAAGGTGGCAGCCGGTGCGACACTGGAATGGCTGCCCCAGGAGACGATCATTTTCAGCGCGGCCCAGGCTGAACTCAGCACCTGCATCGACCTTGAAGACGATGCACGGCTGTTCTATTGGGACGTCGTGGCGCTGGGCCGGCCGGCCAGCGGCGAGCGCTTCGACCTTGGGCACTTCCAGGCACATCTGGATATCCGCCGCGACGGCCAGTTGCTCTGGCATGAACGCCAGCGCATTGTCGGGGCGGACGGTTTGCTGGATTCGCCCATCGGGCTGGATGGGCGACCGGTATTTGCGACCTTGTTGGTGACGGGTGAGATCGACAGCGAACTGCTGGAGACCTGCCGTTCGCTGCCCAACGATGTGCGCGGGGATTTGACCCAATTGCCGGGGTTGCTGGTTGCCCGATGCCTGGCCAGTGAGGCGCTGTTGGCGCGGGGGTGGTTGATTGAATTGTGGCGATTGCTCAGGCCGGCGTTGCTCGGTCGCGAGGCCGTGCCACCCCGAATATGGAACACCTGACACCGATTCCTGTAGGAGCTGGCTTGCCAGCGAAGCTTTTGGCGTCGGCAAGTACGCCTTCGCTGCGATGCGGCGACCCGACAAGCCAGCTCCTAGAGGGGGTCGGCCTGACAAATTCAAGACCTTTTCAACTGCCGAATATGGACTCTCAACGATGGACCTGACCCCACGCGAAAAAGACAAGCTGCTGATCTTCACCGCCGGCCTGGTGGCCGAGCGGCGTTTGGCTCGCGGCGTGAAACTCAATTACCCGGAAGCCATGGCCTACATTTCCGCCGCATTGCTCGAAGGCGCCCGCGACGGGCAGACCGTGGCCGATCTGATGCACTTGGGCACCACCCTGCTGACCCGCGAACAAGTGATGGAAGGCATCCCGGAAATGATCCCGGAAATCCAGGTCGAGGCCACCTTCCCCGACGGCACCAAACTGGTCACCGTCCACCAACCCATCGCCTGAGGCCGCGCCATGACTTACCACATCCGCGATGCCGTGCATGCCGACCTGCCAGCCCTCCGCGACATCTACAACGACGCGGTGCTCAACACTACGGCGATCTGGAACGAGCAGGCGGTCGACCTCGGCAATCGCCAGGCCTGGTTCAGCGCCCGGCAATCCCAGGCTTATCCGATTCTGGTGATTGTCGATGCCGACAACTCGGTGCTCGGCTACGCCTCGTTCGGCGACTGGCGACCCTTCGACGGTTTCCGCCACACCGTCGAGCACTCGGTCTATGTACGCAGCGACCAGCGCGGCAACGGCCTCGGCCCACAACTGATGCAAGCGCTGATCGAGCGCGCCAAAGGCTGCGGCAAGCACGTGATGGTCGCCGCCATCGAAAGCGGTAACGCCGCCTCCATCCGCCTGCATGAGCGCATCGGTTTTATCACCACCGGGCAAATGCCGCAGGTCGGCACCAAGTTCGGTCGCTGGCTGGACCTGACTTTCATGCAATTGACCCTCAATCCCGGCGCGCAACCACCCGCAGCCAACAAGGAGTGATCGCCCATGAACCCCGCCCAACTGCGACGCGTCAACGTTGAAAGCTTTGCGCATTACCGCCAGGGCCTGATCGACCTGCTGCTCGATGCCGTCGGCTATGGCGCCAGTGTCGGCTTCATGGCTGACCTCAATGCTACCCAGGCCCACGCGTATTTCGATGAGGTCCAGGACAACCTGAACAAGGGCAGTGTGTTGCTGTGGGTGGTGGTCAAGGACGAGCAGGTGCAGGCCAGTGTGCAGCTGGGTCTGTGCCAGAAGGCCAACGGCCTGAACCGTGCCGAAGTGCAGAAGTTGTTGGTGCGCGAACACGCCCGGCGTCGCGGTCTGGGCCAGCAACTGATGAGCGCTCTGGAGGCCGCCGCCCTGCAGCATAAGCGCGGCATGCTTTACCTCGACACCGAGGCCGGTTCACCCGCTGAAGACTTCTACAAATCGCTCGGCTACACCCGCGCCGGCGAAATTCCCGACTACGCCTGCGACCCGAGCGGCCGCTACAAGCCGACCGCCCTCTACTACAAGATTCTCCAAGGAGCCCATTGATGATTCCCGGTGAATACCAGATCCAGCCCGGCGACATCGAACTCAACGCCKGCCGGCGCACGATCAGTCTGAAAGTGGCCAACAGTGGTGATCGGCCGATCCAGGTCGGCTCGCATTACCATTTTCTCGAAACCAACGACGCCCTGACCTTCGACCGCGCCGCCAGTCGCGGCATGCGCCTGAATATTCCTGCAGGCACCGCGGTGCGCTTCGAACCGGGGCAGAGCCGCGAGGTCGAGCTGGTCGACCTGGCCGGGCATCGCCGGGTGTTCGGCTTTGCCGGCAGGATCATGGGTGACCTGTAAGTAATTCGGTGTCCGCTCAGCCCCCTTCGCGAGCAGGCTCGCTCCTACATGAGACCGCGATCAAATGTAGGAGCGAGCCTGCTCGCGATAGCGAGTAATGCGAGCGATCTCAAAATCAATTGAATTCCAAGGCGAACGAATGAAGATTTCCCGTCAAGCCTACGCCGACATGTTCGGCCCCACCGTCGGTGACAAGGTCCGTCTGGCCGATACCGAGCTGTGGATCGAAGTGGAACAGGACTTCACCACCTACGGCGAAGAAGTGAAGTTCGGTGGCGGCAAAGTCATCCGCGACGGCCAGGGTCAGAGCCAGTTGCTGGCCGCCGAGGTCGTCGATACCCTGATCACCAACGCGCTGATCATCGATCACTGGGGCATCGTCAAGGCCGACGTCGGCCTCAAGGACGGACGCATCGCTGGTATCGGCAAGGCGGGCAATCCGGATGTGCAGCCGAACGTGACCATCGCCATCGGTGCCAGCACCGAAGTGATCGCCGGCGAAGGCATGATCCTCACCGCCGGCGGCATCGACACGCACATCCACTTCATCTGCCCGCAGCAGATCGAAGAAGCGCTGATGAGCGGCGTGACCACCATGATCGGTGGCGGCACCGGTCCCGCCACCGGCACCAATGCCACCACTTGCACTTCCGGGCCGTGGCATCTGGCGCGCATGCTCCAGGCCGCCGACGCCTTTCCAATGAACATTGGTCTCACCGGCAAAGGCAACGCCAGCCTGCCCGAACCCTTGATCGAACAGGTCAAGGCCGGCGCCATCGGCCTCAAGCTCCACGAAGACTGGGGCACCACGCCGGCGAGCATCGACAATTGCCTGAACGTGGCCGACCAGTACGACGTGCAGGTCGCCATTCACACCGACACCCTGAACGAATCCGGTTTCGTCGAAACCACCCTCGCCGCTTTCAAGGGCCGTACCATCCACACCTACCACACCGAAGGTGCCGGTGGCGGTCATGCGCCGGACATCATCAAGGCCTGCGGTTTTGCCAATGTACTGCCGAGTTCCACCAACCCGACCCGGCCGTTCACCCGCAACACCATCGACGAACACCTCGACATGCTGATGGTCTGTCATCACCTCGACCCCAGCATTGCCGAAGACGTGGCCTTCGCCGAAAGCCGCATCCGCCGCGAGACAATTGCCGCCGAAGACATCCTCCACGACCTCGGCGCGTTCTCGATGATCAGCTCCGACAGCCAGGCCATGGGCCGCGTCGGCGAAGTCATCACCCGCACCTGGCAGACCGCCGACAAGATGAAAAAACAGCGCGGCGCGCTGCCGGGCGACGGTGCAGGCAACGACAACTTCCGCGCCAAACGCTACATCGCCAAATACACCATCAACCCGGCGATCACCCATGGCATCAGCCATGAAGTGGGTTCGGTGGAAGTCGGTAAATGGGCGGACCTGGTACTGTGGCGCCCGGCATTTTTCGGTGTGAAGCCGACGCTGATTCTCAAGGGCGGTGCCATTGCGGCCAGCCTGATGGGCGATGCAAACGCGTCAATTCCCACGCCACAACCGGTGCATTACCGTCCGATGTTCGCCAGCTACGGCGGCTCCTTGCATGCTACCAGCCTGACCTTTATCAGCCAGGCGGCGCAGGAGGCAGGCTTGCCGGAAGCCTTGGGCCTGAAGAAGAAAATCGCCGTGGTCAAAGGTTGTCGGGACGTGCAGAAAACCGACCTGATTCATAACGACTACCTGCCGACTATCGACGTCGACCCGCAGACCTATCAGGTGAAAGCCGACGGCGTATTGTTGTGGTGCGAACCGGCCGACACCTTGCCCATGGCACAGCGTTATTTCCTGTTCTGACGGTCGCTCAAAAAGAAGCCCCGAAGGCGACATCGCATTCGGGGCTGGTCAAACCATCGATCAACTATCAGCCTGCACGGTGAACGGTATCTCCGTCCTTCGCAGCTTGGCACGCTCGATAGCTTGACTCGTCCAGGTTTTCTTCAGTTCCTTGATCGCGGTGAACTGGACCATCTCATCTTCGTTGCGCAGTTCGAGCTTTTTTCTGGCGATATCATCACGATAAGTGTTTTCCAGATAGTCGTCCCAGAAAGTCTGTTGGAGAATGGTTTCCTCGAGCAGGTCACCCTGTTCAAGCCCCAGTACGTGCAGACGAGCGGCCTCTATCATCTCGGACGTCACCCCGCTAATGGCCCGGAATAACATGCCACGCGATTGCCATGGCAGATCCAGTTTTTCCGCCAGCTCCGTCATATAGGCGAGCTGCACCTCCACTTCGTCGATCGTACCGGTAACGTCGCCATTGGCATCGACACGTCTGAATCGCTCTCCGCTCTCGTAACGTGCGGCAATTCGCCGGCGCGCAATAGCGCCCAGTTCATCCAGTCGAGACTTGCCCCTGGCCAACTCCACCAGTTCCGCCTCGATAAGGGCCGGGTTTTCCAGCGCGTAAGCCTCCTTGACCAGCACCTTGACCCCCAGTGCATTGAACAATTGGGTTGCCCCATCAGAACATTCGGTGACTACCACCGACTCGGAGAATGCCGTCTCGCGCAGTTCCGGATCATTGTGCATCGCCTCCAGCATTCGCCAGACCTTGGCTGTCAGTTCGCTGCGATAGGACGTCTCCGCCGTATTGAAGTCAGCCGATTGCGTCAGCCGTCGTATGACATCAAAGAACTTTTCGGAGCCCATCTCATCTTCGAGTTCATCCCAGATGATCAACCTTTCCCTGAACAATGAATCGGGCATGCCCTGCGCCCACTTAAGGCTGTCCAGCAACCCTCGAGGTGGATAAGGACGTTGCGGGTCCATGCCGACAGATTCCAGATAGTGTTTCAGCTTCTCCAGAACGCTCGGAGACACCCACTCAGGTTCACGACTGACGATGGTTCGGCCCAGCAACTCCGCACGGAACGACCCTGGTGCAATGTCTGGAATATGGGTCAATCGGTTGTACCTCAGATTCAGATAGATTTGACGTGGACGGGATTTGCCGAACAGTCCAATGGGCCATTGATCAATGCCGGTCCGCTCAAGATTGAGGACCGCCAGTCTTGACATCAGGCTGATGTCAGGCACGCGACCCAATGGATTGTTTGCCAACTGCAGAACCTCCAATTGAGTCAATCCTCTCAATCGCGCAACCGCCTGTTCGGTCAGCACGATTTGATTGTTCTCCAGCCCCAGTTGGGTCAAATGACGCAGATCACCAATGGCCGGCGGTAACCGGTTTAACAGGTTATCGCTCAGGTTGAGTGAGCGCAGCCCAGGGAATTTCTCGAGAAATGCTCCCTGGCTACTGAGCATATTGGTACTGCACATGCTCAAGCTGGTGACGTGATCAAAATTGGCGGTCAGTTCCGGAAAGCTCGCCAGGTGCCGGCCCATCGAGATGCCATTCAGATCAAGAGACTGCGCACCGATGATGCCCGGGGCGTCGATGCCTGCCGGCCCCGTCCTTTGCCAGCATTGCCTGATCGCCTTGTAGAGCGCGTTACGCGATTGCCATTCCGCCACCCCCAGCGGGCCGAAGCGGTTGTGCAATGTGGGAGAATTCATCCAGCGTTGCAGCGTGCTGTTGAGTTGATTGAACTCGGCTTCCAGGGCGCTGACACGCGCCTCGGCCGCTTCGGCCACTGGCCCCAGTACTCCGCCAACCTGTTCGTCGGAAAATCCTGGATAAAGGGATCTGACCCGCTGCCGCAACAACGGCTCGTCGGCGATTCCGTGATAACCCCCGCGACCGCTCAACGGGTAGCCGCGCCGACCGTCGGGCAACAGCGTCAGCGGCTTCAAGAACGGTTGACGTTGCGCCTGCATGTTCAGGACCGAGCGCAGTTCATCACGCGCCAGTGCATGTTGCTGGATCAGTGCCTCGAGATCCGCGCCCTGATTCACGTGAGGCAAACTCAGGGATCTGCGTTGAGCATCCGGCAAGGCATGCTGAAGGGCGGCATACAGGTCATCCCTTCCGTGTAAATGATTATCGCTGGCGTCGCGTGCTTCGTACTGCCCATCCCCGGTACGAACGAGCACTTTGCGCTCAAGGGCATCTTCGGGGCCGATGCTGGCTCGTATCGCTCCGGTGAAAGAGCCCTCCCGCACTTCGATGCGTAAATTGCCTGACTCGGCCAGTAGTTTTTTGAGTGTATGCAGGACCAGGCTTTCAGTGTCCGGTGCAGCCAGCGTCCCCAGGAAAAGCCCCTCATAAGCGCGTGACAAGCGCACCTCTTGCTGCGCCAGACGAGCTTTTTGCGCCAATCGCAACGGCAGACGCCGGGCGGTTTTCATCTGACGCAGCTCGTCGGGCGTTGCATCCTTCAACAGGTCCTTTGCGAGCCTGGTCGATAACGAGGAAAAGCTGCGCTGGACCAACTGAGTCCGCGGATTTCCCAGTTCCTCGCGTTCCTTGGACAAACTCTGGAATATCCGCGCTCTGGCCTTATCCGCATGGTCGGCCAGAAGCGCTTTCAACGTCTGGGCCTGCTGATCCGGCGCGACATGCTGGCCGACCAGATGCCTGGTTTGCTCCTCGCTGAGGAGGGACAGCACACGCTCCGGCAATTGGCCCGCCATCAGCTCGGCTCGGCTGACCGTGATCACGTCCGAAGCCGGTGCGGCGCTATCACCATACTGAACGGACTTACCGCTCAAATCAGCGCTTTCGAACGCCTCTATCGCTTTGGTACGAGGCCACCCTGGCAGCTCGACCATCAAGGAAGCAGCATAACCGCAAAGGTCACTCTGGAGCTGCCCGCTACGAATCTGGGCCCCCACTTCGCCGGCATCGGAATAGGCTTGAAACCGCGTGATGGTGTCGGCCAGCAGCGGCGGCGGCGGCTCAGACTCGACATGCATCCTGCGCAGCATCTCTTCTTGTGTGCCGCTGACCTTGAGCAGGTTTTCGCGCTCGTTTTCGGTGAAGGAGTCAACCGAGTGTCCCAGACGCCGTAACAAAGTTTGTTTCGACCACTCCAGCGGTGCCTCCACCTCATGATTCCACGCCCCGTTGCCATTATGGTTCAGTTCCGGTTGGTAGGCATCCGTACGTGTCGGATGCTGGATCCGGTATTCCACGGTGCCAGCTTGCTTTTTCAATGCGTAATGTTTGCCCTCCAGCGGCAAAATATCCTCACCGGCATGCCGATGCAGCCCCGACTCGTCGAGCCTGGCGTTTGCTGGCAACTTCACATTTCGCTCGTAGGGTTTGAGATCTGGCTTCCACAACCGCGTCTTGCCACTGGGCAAGGTGACCGACTTCAAGCCTTCGATGAAAGGCGAAACCGTGTAGTGAAAAACCGGCGCCAGTGCCGCCATCGTCGCCAGGTTTTCCAGCACATCGGTGATATGTGCCCAGCCCGCCTCCTTGTCGCCCTGGCTCAACTCGCGCGCGCCCTCGATCGTCTCGAACAACAACTGATCCGCAGTGATCAACAGCATGGCTGCGCCTACCGGCGGCACAAAGAACGCGGCGATACCGACGATAGACAGGCCGATATTCAAGTAATTGGCGAGCCGACGTTCACGGGTGATGGCATCCTCGGTGGCGGTGGAAACGGCGAGGACCTGCGCATCCTCTCGCAGATGCCGACGTTTCTGACGAAACATCTCGGTCCAGATGCCAGCCATGCCGACCCACTGAAAATTCAGAGATAGCTTGGCATGCAAATCGATATTCTCCACCGGGTCTCGTCGCCAGTGCCGATCCGCTACGGGGCCGACCAGTCTTGAAGCAGGGCTTACATACTTCAGATAACCACGTACCTGGTCTTTCCAGTACGTGCCGGACGGCGCGTCCAACACTTTCTCGGTAAAACGAAGAAAAAAATGGCCCCGGTCCTTTTCGCTGATGAACCGGCTGAAGAAGCGTTGATAGTCGGTGAGCGCGTCCTTCGCACTATCGATTCGACTTCCCGGAGGCCGGTACATCAGTTGATGGGTCAGTTGCTCTTCGAAGTCAGCGAATGAGGCGTATTTTTTTATCGAGTGCTCTGGATCGTCCGGAATGTAGGCAATGACATAGCTGCCATCGTAACGGTTGGCGTGGGTGGGAAAGAACACTGCGCATTCGGCTATTTCGTAACCCATCAGACTAAGCGGGCTGTAGCTGATGGGGCGTCGGCTGTCTTTATCCTTTACGACATCCTGTTCATTGATCAGTGCGACTATCAACTCGTGATGCGCAAGTTCGATATCACCTTTGAGCAGGGCTGCATAGGCGGCGGCCTTCATGGCTGATTTTTTGCTGTCAATGAAAGCCAGGCTCAACGCCTGCTCATGCGCAGCTCCACCCTCGTAAAGAAACTTGTTTATGAATTTTTGGTACTGACCGCCGATATCGAGCTCGCGACATATCGCTACAAACTGCTGAATTTTCAGTGTGGAATCAATAACGTCGAAGCGTCCCTGCGTATCGGGCCCGGTAATGAACGAAGAGTCTTTGTCGAAGTAGCCTTCCTCAGCCTCGAACGTTTCGAAATTGTGCAACGCCGCCTGCAGCAATGAAAAGGTTCTACTGCGTACATCGCCGGTGCTCACACCCGTCGCAATACCAAAAAATTCATAATCTACCGGGTAATAGAGTCGCACCCAGGTTTTCTCGACATCCAGGTCAATATCCGCTTCGGCCAAAGCAGTGGTCAATAAAGGCTTGGCAAAGGTGGTGACACTGTCCACGGCGGCAAGTGTCTTGTCCCAGTTGTTCTGCGCATGACAGTCAATTTCCATCAACGCTTTCAGGGCACTGCGCTGATCCGTCGAACTATTTTCATACCAGAGTGGAACAGTGGGCTTGGTGTCTTTGAGCACCTTGCGCCGTAGCGGCGAGGCCTGAACAAGGCACTCGGGAATAGTGCTTTTTWTGAAGTCGAAGTGACGACCCTTTTCAAAATCAGCGGGTACATCAAGCGTGGTTTTTTCCATCAGAGAATCAGACATATCGCACATCCGTATGCAATCGATTGAACTTTCAATGTACTCATTGTCGATCTGGAATAACAAATCGAAAATCCACCGGACAATACCTGAACAAGCGGCCATAACCATTCAATTAACGGTATGAAGAAATAATTAAATAACACCTTATTCGCAGTAATACCGCTTCATCAGCACCTGCGGCAGCTCCTACAAGGGATCAATGCAGGCAGGATTATTCTACTAACCGTGGTTGCTCGAACGCTCGGTTCTCGGCCAGCAGTTGCCGGGCCTCTCCCGGCAGATCCAGCGCCAGGGAGGCACCTGACTATCAGTTCTGCTAGTTCCCAACACTCTGCAGCAGGATCAGACTGGGGGCGCTGATCACTATCAACGCTCTCACCAAGGAAGGCTCCGCCATGCCTCAGTTACCTGCTGATAATCCCGCGCCCTTACAACAGTCGTGCACTGTCCTGCTGGCTACCGACAACAAAAACTCGATACTCGCCGAAGTCGCGGGGGGTAAGCCTAATTCCATCGCTTATTCCGCCTACGGCCAGCAGTCCGCGCAGCAAGATGTAGAGACGAACCTGGGGTTTAACGGTGCATTGCGCGAGGCGCACTTGGGCTGGTATTTACTGGGTAACGGCTACCGTGCTTACAACCCGATATTGATGCGTTTTCATAGTCCGGACAGTTGGAGTCCGTTTGGGAAGGGTGGGTTGAATGCGTATATGTATTGCGTGGGGGATCCGGTAAATTTTTCGGATCCGACGGGGCATATGCCTAAGAATCTTTTTAGCTTTTTAAAAAAGAGCAAGGCTGTAAGCAAAGCCCCCAGTACGTCGAGCGTTGCTCAGCTAGTACCTCCCAAAACCCCAGTAACCACAAGGGCTCGAGCGCATTCAGAGGTCTCAGCCACTGCGTCTGCACCATCCGATCAGACCTTACGCCCCTTAACGGTCGATGAATGGATGAATAGGCAAAGCGCTGAAGCTGTGACACCTCTACGGGACTCGGGCACTGGTGAGCCCATCTTCGGAATTTTGCCTTTCGAGTCGCGACTACGGACTCGCTCTCCTCAGCCGCCCGTGCCTGAGGGGTTGATGTCTTATGATGAATTCTCTCAACAACATTACGCCTCAGGGCTCCAAAGCAACCGTTCGGAAATACGCCCATCAAATAGCACGACCCTTGTGCATGCTAAAGACGGTAACGTGCGAATCAGCTTGAATCGCCCAGGAGCTGCTGCTGATCAGGGCAGTAATACAAGCCCTGCAACGGATCCAAATAATGGTCTAATCAGACTCCGTTTGAACTCCCCACTGGAAGAGAATAGAAAGGTGAGAAAATAGTTCAGACCGGAACTCCCCAATGGAGTTACTCCACCACCAACCGCCCCAACCTTTGCTTCAACATCCGATTCTCCGCCCTTAGCTGCTGGACCTCTTCAAGCAAATCCAGCGCCAGGGCAACCCCCTCCCACTCCAGCTCCAGGTCGCGCCGCAACTTGGCGGCGCGCTTGGCCAGTGCCAACTCATAATCATTGAAACGCCAGTCCTTGGGCTGCTTGCCCTGAGGTTCGAGGATGCCGTGTTCGACGATTTCGATCACATGGACGTCCGACAGATCGGCCGCCTCACAGAATTCTGCCAGGTCCAGTTGAACGATCAGGGGGCTGCTCATGACGGGCTACTCCATGTCTGGGTTCAGAAGTGTTCTCTCGGATCGAACGCGGCTTTTTTCGCCAGTTCCTGCCACAGGGCCTTGATGTCATCGTCGGACTTCTTCGGCATGACAGCCTTCAGTTGTACGAACAGGTAACCGCGCTCACCGGCCTTGTTCATCAGGCCATGGCCCTTGGCGCGCATGCGCTGGCCGTTCTGGCTGCCCGCCGGGACCTTGAGGTTGATCTTGCCGGTCAGGGTCGGCACGGCGACTTCAGCCCCCAGCGCCAGCTCCCACGGAGCCAATGGCAAGGTGATGATCAGGTTCTCGCCTTCGACGTCGAATTTCGGGTGCGGGGCAAAACGGATCGTCAGGTACAGGTCGCCATTGGCCCCGCCACCCACGCCCGGAGCGCCCTGCCCCTTGAGGCGAATGCGCTCGCCGTCGGTCACGCCGGCGGGGATCTTCACGTTCAGGCTTTTGCTGGTGTTGCTCACATGCTGCCCGGCCGCGTTGTACTGCGGTACCTGGAAGGTGACCTTCTTCGACTCGGTCGACAGTGTTTCTTCGAGAAAAACTCCAAGCTCCATTTCCACGTCTTGCCCTCGGCGTCCGGTGCTGCGACGCGACTGTCCACCACCAAAGCCTGGCCCACGATTGCCGAATATCGAACTGAAAAAGTCCGAAAAGTCGCCCGTGTCCTGGCCGCCACCACCGAAACCGCCACGGCTCTGCCAGCCCGGTGGCCCCTGGAATGGCTGGCCGTGCTGGCCATAGCGGCGCAATTCATCGTATTCGGCGCGTTTATCGGCGCTTTTCAGCGCTTCATAGGCTTCCGAGGCGTCCTTGAACTTGGCCTCGGCGTCCTTTTCCTTGCTGACGTCGGGGTGGTATTTGCGCGCCAGCTTGCGATAGGCGGCCTTGATCGCCTTGTCGTCTGCGGTCGGCTCCACACCGAGAATCTTGTAATAGTCTTTGAAGTCCATCGAAGGAATCACCATCCGTTATCAGAATCGCGCCACAGGCCACAGCATGCGCTTGTTTGCAGCCATTGGTTTGACCGATCTCAAATTTGTGACCGGGCGGCGCAGCAGAAGTTTATCGGCAGCAGGCGGGGCTTCTTGCGAGCATTCCCGCGGCTGTCCGGTTGATGCAGGGTAGTTTGGGGGGGATGCCCCATCTTTCAAGGCATTGTCTGCGAAGAATTAGCAGATAACCGGCCTTCGAATCTGGCGCGCTCTGACATACACTGCGCGGCCGTTTTTTAACCGGAACCTGAAAGACATGAACAACGCATCTCCAGCCCGTGCCTTGGGTATCGACTTCGGCACGTCCAACTCCACTGTCGGCTGGCTACGCCCCGGCGTGGAAACGCTGATCGCGCTGGAGGACGACAAGATCACCCTGCCGTCGGTGGTCTTCTTCAATATCGAGGAACGTCGCCCGGTGTACGGCCGGCTGGCGCTGCACGAGTACCTGGAAGGCTACGAAGGCCGCCTGATGCGCTCGCTCAAGAGCCTGCTGGGTTCCAAGCTGATCAAGCACGACACCAGCGTCCTGGGCACGGCGATGCCGTTCAAGGACCTGCTCGGGCTGTTCATCGGCCAGCTCAAGAGCCGCGCCGAAGCGGCCGCCGGTCGGGAATTCGAAGAAGTGGTACTGGGGCGGCCGGTGTTTTTTGTCGACGATGACCCGATGGCCGACAAAGAAGCCGAAGACACCCTGGTAGACGTGGCGCGCAAGATCGGCTTCAAGGAAGTCTCGTTCCAGTACGAGCCGATTGCCGCAGCGTTCGACTACGAGTCGACCATCGAGAAAGAAGAGCTGGTGCTGATCGTCGACATCGGCGGTGGTACCTCCGACTTCTCCCTGGTGCGCCTGTCGCCGGAGCGTCGGGGTGTGGACAACCGTCACGAGGACATCCTCGCCACCGGCGGTGTGCACATCGGCGGAACCGACTTCGACAAACAGCTCAGCCTGCAAGGCCTGATGCCGCTGTTCGGCTACGGCAGCCGCATGAAGAGCGGCGCCTACATGCCCACCAGCCACCACATGAACCTGGCGACCTGGCACACCATCAACTCGGTGTACTCGCAGAAGTCGCAACTGGCCCTGGGCAGCATGCGCTACGACATCGAGGACACCGGCGGTATCGACCGCCTGTTCAAGCTGATCGAGCAACGCGCCGGACACTGGCTGGCCATGGAAGTGGAAGAAACCAAGATCCAGCTGACCCACTCCGACAACCGTCACGTGCCACTGGATCGCATTGAAGCGGGCCTGAGCGTGGACTTGAGCCGTGCACTGTTCGAGTCGGCCATCGACAGCCTGCTGGAGCGGGTGCGAGCCAGCGTCACCCAACTGCTGGCAGACGCAGATGTGCGGGTCGATCAGGTCGATACGGTGTTCTTCACCGGTGGTTCGAGCGGGATTCCGGCGCTGCGCAACAGTGTTTCGGCGATGTTGCCGAATGCGCGGCATGTGGAAGGCAACATTTTTGGCAGTATCGGTAGCGGTCTGGCGATCGAGGCGGCCAAGCGTTACGGCTCGATGGACTGATCAGGAAGACCGCGGCGCCTGCATCGCGGGCAAGCCACGCTCCCACAGGTCATGCGCTGTCCTTGTGGGAGCTGGCTTGCCAGCGATAGCGTCAGATCAGGCAATACATCTTTCGGATCAAACCATCCCCACCTGCTTCAACTCACTCTTCAGATACGCGTAGTAAATCGGCCCCGCCACCACCCCCGGCAGGCCGAACGCGGCCTCGAACACCAGCATCGCCAGCAGCAACTCCCACGACTTGGCACTGATCTGCCCGCCGACAATGCGTGCGTTGAGGAAGTATTCGAGCTTGTGGATAAAAATCAGATAACCCAGCGCCGCCACGGCAACCCAGATCGACAGCGACAGGCCGACGATGGTGATCAGGGTGTTCGACATCAGGTTGCCGATCACCGGCAGCAGGCCGAGCAGGAACGTCAGCACGATCAGGGTTTTGGTCAGCGGCAGCTTGATGCCGAACAGCGGCAGGATCACCGCCAGGAAAATCCCGGTGAAGACGGTGTTGAGCAAGGAGATCTTGATCTGGGCGAACACGATGTTGCGAAACGCCTGGACCAACAGGTGCAGACGTTCGAACAGTGCGGCGGCCAATGGTTTGCGCTTGGTCAGGTCCGGAACGCGCTGCAAGGCGATGATCGCGCCGAGCACCATGCCGATCAGCAGCGTCACGAACATGTGCGCTGCATCCTTGCCCACCAGTTGCAAATCACTGAGGTGCTTGCTCACCCACTCGCCAATCGCCACACGAAACTCCGCGGCACTGGCTGGCAGGTAAGCGTCGATGAACGGCGGCAGTTGCCCGCGTGCGCGGTCGACTACACCCATGAACTTGTCGAGGGAAGCGCCAGGGTTCTCTGCTTCGTGCAGCAGGAAGCTGATGGCACCGGCGAAGATCAGCGTCAGCACGCTGACAATCAGAGTCCCCAGCAACGCCACCGCCAGCCAGCGCGCGCGCCGGCCTTCGATCAACCGTTGCAGTTGCGGGGTGAGCATGTTGACCAGCTCGAACACCAGCAACCCGGCGAGCAGGCTGGGCAGCAATCGCAGCGGGATGACCAGCAGCAGTCCGCCAAAAATGATGACCCAGCTGATGACCAGCAAAACTTGACGCTGAGAAAACGTTGGCATACAGCCTCAAAAACGAACGGCGTAAAAAGGATTGGCAGTCTGCCAGCGATCCGGTGCGAGCACTAGGATTGTGTAGATCGACCTTAGTGGTGGTTCAGGATTTTTTGCAGCGTCTTCTGCGGCCCCATCGTCGGAGCGCCGCCCGGAGCAAGCTCGCTCCCACAGTGGAACTGAGTACACCGGACAAATGTGGGAGCGAGCTTGCTCGCGATGGGGTCGGCACATTCACCACAAGCTTCCAGGTTTATTTTTTCTTCAGGCAATCACTCATGAACGCCTTGCGCTCGTCACCCTTGAGGGCTTTGGTGGCGGCGTCGGCGTTGCAGGTCTTCATCTTCTCTTGTTGTGGGGTCAAGGCCTTACCGGCATCGTTTGCCGCCGGAGTCGCCTTCAGGCAGGTGCTCATGAAGGCTTTGCGCTCGTCGCCCTTGAGGCTTTTGGCCGTGGCGTCGGCGTTGCAGGTAGTCATCTTTTCCTGTTGGGCTGTGGCGGCGAAGCCTTGGGAACAGAGCAGCAAACCGATCATCAACAAAGGGACACGCATCATCTTCATGGAGTTTTCTCCTGGTCGCCACGCCGAGGGGCGCGGCCTTGTACTGGAGTGTAGACAACCCCTGTTACACCTTCCTGTTCTCCAGGTGGCTGCGTCGATACTGCTCCGGCGTGCACCCGGCCTGACGCTGGAACATCGCGATAAACGCCGAGCCGGTGCTGTAGCCCATGTCGAAGGCGATCTCCTGAATGCTGCGCGGGCTATCCAGCGCTTCGATCGCCGCCAGAAAACGCAGGCGCTGGCGCCACTCGCCGAAACTCATGCCCAGTTCCCGCACGAACTGCCGCGCCAGGGTGCGCTCGCTGACATGGATGCGTGCGGCCCATTCCGACAGGKGCCGGTTATCCCCAGGCTCGGCCTGCAACGCTTCGAGAATTCCGAGTAACCCGGGACTGCTGGCATAGGGCAGGTAGCACTCGTGCACCGGGGCCTGTTGCAGTTGGTCCACCAATACCTGGGCCAGACGCTGATCGGCGGCCTGCTCGGGGATTTTCACGTCGCGGGCGGCGAAGTCCTTGAGGATCGACTTGAGGATGTCACTGATGGCCAGGGTGCAGGCTCGCGACGGCAGGTCGACGCAGACCTTGGGTGCCAGGCACACCGCGCGGTAGTTGACCGGTTGGTGGCTGTAGAAACTGTGCTCGATCTGCGGCGGCACCCACACCGCGTATTGCGGAGGAGACATGAAGCGGCTGCCCTCGACGTCCATGTGCAGCACGCCGTGGGCGGCGTATTCCAGTGTCCCCCAGGGATGTCGGTGGGGCGCGGCGTATTCGTGGGCGTCGAAATCGGCGTAGCGGAAGTACACCGCCGACGGCAGTTCGCTGAAATCCAGCAGGTCGATGTGTTTACTGCTCATGCTGTCCGTCATCAGGGGCCGGTTGTCTGGATCGAAGTATAGGCTTGCATCCAGACAAGTGGATAATTGCCCCTCATTAACGTTCTGGTTTTTCCCGATGCAATACGCTTATCCCCTGCTGGCCATTTTTATCTGGGCCGGCAACACCGTGATCACCAAAATGTCTGCCGGGGCGATCTACCCCGCCGAGATCGGTTTCTACCGCTGGCTGCTGGCCGGGTTGCTGTTCACGCCCTTCATGCTCAAACCGGTGCTCGCCCATTGGCCACTCATCCGTCCGAAACTGGGCAAGATCTTTGTCCTCGGTGTACTGGGCATGGCCGTTTATCAAAGCCTGGCGTACTTCGCCGCGAGCCTGACCTCGGCCACCAACATGGGCATCATCCTGTCGCTGATGCCGCTGATGTCGCTCGCCATGGCGATCATCAGCCTCGGCCAGCGCCTGACCATGGGTGCCCTGGCCGGTGCGGTACTGTCATTCGCCGGTGTCCTGGTGGTGGTGTCGTCCGGCAGCCTTGGCGCGTTGCTGGAACACGGGGTCAACCTGGGCGACGCGATGATGCTGATCGCCACCCTGGCCTACGCGGTCTACAGCACCCTGCTGAAAAAATGGCAGCTGAAGCTGCCGCCACTGGTGCTCCTGTATTTGCAGGTGCTGGTGGCCGTGTTGGTGCTGTTTCCGCTGTTCCTCGCCTCATCGAAAGTCGGCCCGACCCTGCAGAACATTCCGCTGGTGCTGTACGCCTGTCTGCTGGCTTCGATGGTCGCGCCGCTGGCATGGATGCAGGCCGTGGTGCGTCTGGGGCCGAGCCGGACCACGCAGTTTTTCAATTTGCTGCCGCTGATTACCGCCTTGATTGCGGCGGTGGTGCTGCATGAGCAACTGGCGATGTATCACCTGGTGGGCGGGGTGCTGACCTTGGGTGGGGTGATTGTTTCCGAGCGTTGGACGACGGTGTTGGGTCGTAAGGTCGGCGTTGCCTGATCCGGCGTCTTCGCGAGCAAGCTTGCACACAGTTTTTGTGAGCAACACAAATCACTGTGGGAGCGTGGCTTGCCCGCGATGAACGATAACGCGGACTAAAGCCCTGCCGCATTCAGCCGCGCCGCATGCTCGACAAACAACCGGATCGGTTCGGCCCCCTTGCCCACCAGCCCCAGCGACTGGTTGACGATATCGAAGTGATCCAGCGGATACTCATCGCCAATCACCGTCCCCAGGTGCGAGCTGTAGCGCCCGACCATGCCGTCGCAATGCCCGGCTTCGCGGATGAAGGTTTTGGCGAACAACCGGCAACTGCGGTTGGTGCCATCCAGCAGATTGCGCCCGCGATCGGTAATACCCGGCTGCAAGGTGCCGGACCAGGAGTAATAGCGCACGCCGTTGACCTCTTCCGGCCCGTGACCGCCCCAGGTTTCGGGCAAGCCCTGTGGATAATGCTGGTTGAACAGCGTGACGCCAGCACTGGTGAGGGAGTGATGGGACGCATGGATGTCCACCGGCAGCTTCGGCCCGCGGTAACCGGTATCCAGCACAGCCATCAGCGCGCCGACCATCCTCAGTAAAAAGCACAGCAGACGACCACGGACGCTGTCATGGGGATAATGCTTGTGCAGGTAATCGGCGAGCTCCGAACCGTGATTCGGCCCCGCCACCGAAGTGACCGAGGCGATCAGGTCCGGACGCTTGGCCGCCGCATAACGGGCAGTCAGCGAACCCTGGCTATGACCGATCAGGTTGACCTTGTCGGCCCCGGTTTCCCGCAAAATGTCCTCGATCCGTACCAGCAATTGCTCGCCGCGCACTTCGTTCGAATTAAGCGGCGAGACCTGCACCGCGAACACCACCGCACCACCCCGGCGCAACGCCTCGACGATCCCGTACCAGTAGGGATAAAGCACCAGGCGGATGAACCCGAGCATTCCCGGGACCAACACCAACGGGTAGCGCGGGGCAGAACCTTGCGACATGGGCGGACATCCTGGTGGTCGGGCGGTGACGCAAGGCGGGATGAAAGACATCCACCAAGCATCGCCAGCGAAGATGACAAGTCTATGTCATCCGCCCTACTTCAACCCCACCACGCCCGCCACGATCAGCCCGACCGAGACCAGCTTGATCACGGTCAGGCTTTCGCCCAGCAGCGCGAAACCGAGAAACACCGTGCCCAGCGAACCTATGGCCGTCCAGATCGGGTACGCGATGCTCACCGGCAACTCGCGCATGGCCAGGGTCAGGAAGTAGATCCCGCCCACAGCCGCCACCACCGTGATCAGCGAAGGCCAGGGCCGGGTGAAGCCCTCGGCGTACTTCATGCCCATGGCGAAGGTGACTTCGAACCCGGCGGCGACCAGCAGAAACAGCCAGGCCATCTAGAACTCCCCGGCCAGCGCCAGCAAGCGCTGCTCGGCCTCGGCCACTGACACCGCGAAGGTGCGTTCGGCGGATTCCTCGCCCTCGGCCGCCACCACCGTGACGTCGTTGATGCCGATGAAACCCAACGCCGTGCGCAGCCATGGATCAGCGTGGTTAAGCGCTTCAAGCTCGCCACCCGGGCCGAAACCGAAACCGCCGCGACTGGTGACGATCAGCGCTTTCTTGCCCTGCAACAGCGGCGTGTATTGGGCGATGCCATTGTCCAGCGTGTGATCGAATGTCAGGCCCAGCCGCACAATCTGATCGACCCAGGCCTTGAGGCCGCTGGGCACGTTGAAGTTGTACATCGGCGTAGAGATCAGCAGCAGGTCGTGATCGAACAACTCGTTGACCAGTTGATCGCTGAGCGCCAGATCCGCCTGCATCGACAGCGGCCGCGTTTCGGGTTCCGGGTAAAACGCCGCCGCAACGAACGCTTCGTTGACCGCCGGGATCATCGCCCGGCCGACTTCGCGACGAGTGACCTGAGCCAGCGGGTGGCGAACTTGCCAGGCGCTGAGAAAACTTTCAGCCAGGCGACGCGAATGGGAACGGTCACCCCGTGGACTGGCGTGTATCGCAAGAATTTTACTCATCTGTACTTCCTCCGGACTAGAATCAAACGGCTTGTTGCTTGCAGCTTGAAGCTCGCAGCTGTCCATCTTCAAATGAGCAAAAATCAGTCAGGATGAGTTTATTTCATCTGTGGAGATTTCAATGTTTGCCTCGCTGCCCTTGACCGCCCTGCGCGCCTTCGAATCCGCCTCACGCCTGTTGAGCTTCAAGGCTGCCGCCGAAGAACTGTCAGTCACCCCGACGGCGGTGTCCCATCAGATCCGCTCTCTGGAGACCTGGCTTGGTGTGCCGCTGTTCGAGCGCCTGCCACGCCAGGTGCGCCTGACCGAATGCGGTAAACGGCTGTTCCAGAGTCTGCACGGGGCTTTTCTGGAAGTGGCGCAAAGTGTCGATACCCTGCGCCCGCAACGCAGTGGCGCCAGCCTGACGGTCTCCACCACCGCCGCCTTCGCTGCCCTGTGGCTGGTGCCGCGGTTGGGACGCTTCTACGCTCGGCACCCGAACATCAATGTGCGCCTCGATACCCACTGCGAAGTCATCGATCTGCATCAGGACGCCAGTGTCGATCTGGTGCTGCGCTATAGCCTTGATGATTACCCCAACCTGTACGGCCAGTGCCTGTTCGATGAGTCCTTCGGTGTCTACGGCTCGCCCGAACAAGTGGCCCTGGCGTTGAGTCGTGCCCCGACGCTGATCAGCGTGCGCTGGCACAACTCAAAGCTTTATGCCCACGGCTGGGAAGCCTGGTGCGCTCGCTCAGGCGAAACCTGGCTGAGCGGCCGGCCAGCGGTGCGCGAATACGACGAAGAGCACTACGCCCTGCAAGCAGCGATTGCCGGGCAAGGTCTGGTGTTGGCAAGCAATATTCTGGTGTCGGAAAGCGTGGCCAGTGGTCTGTTGTTGCCGTACCGGGGGGAAATCCAGGTCGATGGCGCCGGCTACAGCGCGCTGTGCGTGCCAGGACGCGAACGTCATCCACCGGTCCGGGCGTTTTTTGCATGGCTAGAGGAGGAGGCGCGGATTTCGGGCCATGCCTTGCGCTGAGTCCGCGTCTTGGGTATTGGCTACAAAACCGGGTAAAGCCCACGCCCCCTTGAACCGTCGTATAGATCCAATTCGATCAACCAATGCGTCCTGGGCAGAGTTCAAGAACCAGTTTGTCTCTTGAGTCAGGGAGTTGGTCGATTATTTTTTCTCGCATTCGACTTCTTTCAAAACTCGCCTGATCCAGCAGTTGCTTCGCAAAATCGAAACTGATTTCACCCACGATATGCTCGCCGGAAAAACACTGATTCAAAAAATCGACTTCAACATCTTCGGTGGTGCTGAAGCAGACAAATACTGAATAAAGAACAGGGCCTACCCCTAAAATCCCCATCTGCAGGGCAACAGTCGAAAAATCGGAGTCATCCGGTGTCTTTACAGTGGCCACGGTATATTCTCGCAACGCCAGGCTAATTTTATCACCAACGAAAAAATGCTCAACACAGTTTATCAATTGCTTAAACTTCTCGGCCTGATTCGTGCCAAAAATAGAAAGCATCTGGCTTACAACAGAGTCCTTCATTACGAACTTTTCATTATTTTTTGGTTCAATACCTTTGCTTTGATAGACACTACGTTGCCATTTAGCTTTTTCCATCGCAGTGGCACATTCCGCATACCAGCTTTCAGCACCCGCCAACTTCCCAGCTTTCGAATTTGCATACAACTGAGAGAAAAGCACGGAGTTAACCAGATCTTCGCGTAACTGTTGCGAAAATCCATCGGCAACCAAAAGCAAATTACCCGCCACCAGACAAACATCATCCTTGATCATTTCAATCACTCCGCAAGTCAATAGCCAAAGCGGGTTGCTTCCTGAGCAACCCGGCTCAACAGCCTTACTTAAGCTTGACACCACGGAAGAATTCTTCAGAGCTCATATCAAGTACCTCATAGATGAGCTCTCGGTTGCGTTCGTGCGTACGCATATCGAGTTCCGCCATGGTCGCCACTTTTTTCATTTTCAAGTTGGACAGTTTCCACTTCCAGAACCAGGCACCACCTTCCTGCGTGTCAAGTTCACAGTCAACAGCCAAGTACGCCGTTATCGCGGTGCCCTTTGCCGATTGCAGGCACGGAACAATCCGAAACTCTGCATTTTTTCCTTTATTGCTATTGTTATCAAACAAAGTTACCAGCGATTCTTCCGACTGGATTTTATCGAAAGCGCCTTGCAACAACTTCAACATGGCAGGCGCATTCCTGCCGGCAACCGCTGTAATAATATCCAGGACAATGGAGTCCATTGTGACATTGACCTGTTTGTTGACATGGTCCTTGTACTTGCTACTGGTCAGTGTCCAACCACAATGCCGCATGGCCTCACTATATTTCGCGTGCCATTCGACGGGCGCCGCCTTGATGTCCGAGTAGGTAGTGGCATAACGCTCGGCGAAATGAATACTGTCCGCCGCCGCCTGCTTTTTATCTTCATCAAGGTTATCGGAAAACCCGATCACAGCAGGCGTTTCGTTACCCAACAGCAGATCCTGCTGATCGACACCTTCTTTTTTCATTGCGGAAAAACCGCGAATACGCGGTGTTTGGGCAAGAGGTGCTATCTGCGATTTTTCAAAAAACAACTGACTCTCTTCAACACTTGGCAATAGAATACTCATATCAACTTCCATATTGTAAATTAGCTATCAAGTTCGAAATCAGCCACTTGACTGACAACGCCAAGCTACCCAATCCCCTCTATAACATCTACAACCGGAGCATGACACTTTATTACCAAGTTCTCCTAGTTCATTTTCGCAAACACAAACAAGACCCGAAAACCTGAACAAACACCTTCCAATAGTGCAACTCCTACAACACTAATAACAATCCATATAAATTGCCGAAGCGAACACTAGTTTGTCCCTTTTACCGTCTTCGGCGCCTTGCCCGCCTTCATCTGCTCCAGCAACGGCGCGCACTGGTTCGCTTCACCGCCGCTCGGCGCCACCAGCGCCAGTAAACCTGCCGCCGGTGCGGCGATCACGCCCAGCGCCACCATCCCGGCCCCGCGCAGCATCAACGGCACGGCCTTGACCCCGGCATCGGGCTTGATGAATTTGCCGCGCACATACAGCGGCGAACGCAATGAAATCAGGCGCCAACCCTTGGATTCCGGGGTGATGGTCAGGTCCAGTTGTTCGGTCGCCATGTTCGCGGTACCGTCGATGTAGACGATGGCGTTCTCGGTGTCGAATACAAACAAGCGGGTACTCGCCAGGCCGGACTGGATGCCGAAGTCGGCGGCTGCGCAGTTGATCTTCACTTCCTTGTCGCCAAAGATCTTGCCGACCACATAGTTGCCGACATTCAGGCCCGCCAGCTCCATCAATTCGCGACTGATGGCGCCATCGTTGATCAGCATTTTCAGGCTGCCATTGGCACTGCCCAGCAGCTTGGCCACCGAATTGCCGCGCCCGCTGATATCAGCATCGCCGTTGAGTTCGCCAAAACTGGTTTTCATCGGCTCAAAGCCAGGGAACAACTGCTTGAGCTTGAACCCCCGCGCCGTGAGCCTGGCCTGGCCCTCCAGTGGATCGGTGTGGCCGTTCAGGCGGATCTGCGCATCCAGCTTGCCGCCGGCCACGCCGAAGCGCAGCGGCTCGAGGCTGAGCACGCCATCGGTGAGTAGCAAATGGGTATAGAGGTCGTTGAACGGCAGTTTTTCGCTGTGCACGATGCGCTTGCCGGTGAACTCGACATCGGCGTCCATGTCGCGCCAGCGATCAGTCTTGAACTCTTCGACTGGCAGCACTTTGTCCGCCGGTTGTTTGCTGTCACCGCCACGGGCCTTCTGTTTGGCATTGGAGTCTGCACCAATCAGCGGCGCCAGGTCAGCGAACAGCAATTGATTGGACAACAACGAACCGCTGAGTTTTGGCCGTGGCTGGCTGGCCACATAAGTCAGATTGCCATGGATGTCGCTTTCGCCGATCTTGCCGTTGAATTCTTCGTAGCGGAACACCGCGCCACCGGCCTCGTGCAACCTGGCAATCAGGTGGCCGTCGGTGGCATAGGGTGGCGTGTCCGGCAGGGTCACGCCGGTCAGCGGGTAGAGGTTGCCCAAGCTGGTGCCGGCCAGTTTCAGGCGCAGGTCCAGGGCGCCGAGATTGAGTGGGTCGGTCAGGGTGCCGGCCAATTCGACGCTGGAGTCGGCGATCTTCACCTGTGCCTGAAGCGGAAACGGCCGTGCCGCGTCCTGCAGCGCCAACAGCCCGCCAATCTTGCCCTGGCCCGCGAGTATCTGGCCGTGGTACTGGCCGTTGACCTTGAGGGCAAACGCATAATCCTGGGGTGACGAGCCCTTTTCCTGCGCCGCTTTCGCCGCTTTGTCGCCGACGATATCGCTGAACGGAACCGGCTTGCCCAAAGGATCGATCATCACATCGAGTTGAGTCTTCAGGTTCTGGTCGTCGAGGGTCACGTGGCCCTTGTCGAAGCCGATCGCGCCGATATCCACCACCCAGCTGGAAGGCTCGGCGTTCGGGTCTTTGGGGTCGAATTTGAAGATCCAGTTGGCGCGCCCGTCAGCCAGGCGTTGCAGCTCGGCATTCGGCTCGGTGAGGTCGATACGCGGGATCACCACCCGCTGCRCCAGCAACGCCAGGGGCGAAATACGCAGTTCTACCCGCTTGAGGGTGACCATCTGCGGTTGCTTCGACCAGTCCGGGTTGCCCAGGCTGAGGTCCTCGGCCACTACATGGGGCCACGGCACCCAGGCGCGCCAGCCGCTTTCATCGGGTTCGGGCCGCCATACCACCGAAAGATTGCCATTGATGGCAAAAGCGCGGTGCAGCTCTTCGGAAACTTTGGCGTTGAGCGGCGGTTTGATCCGGTTCCAGTCGAAGAACACGATGACCAACACCAGCACCATCAACAAGGCAAGGAAAGTGGAAAGGGTCCAGACAAACGTTTTTTGAGTGCGCGTCATTGCACAGGGCTCCTGATACGACTGAGCGTCCCGACTGCGACGCACATGTAAAACGGTGAGCCGCAAGCGGCACGCCATGAAGTCTACGACTGAAAAAAAACCGGCAGGTTTAATCGATAGACCGATTTCGCCGATTTCGCCCAGTCCAATACTGACCCATCAGTCATTCGGCGTTACCGGCCCTGCACTTTTGCATGCCAAAGGTGGGTCGAAAATACCCACATCGGTGCAAAACAACTTGCCGGAGACGCCCGGCCTAGAGCCTCTGCAGCAAACAATCAATTCCGTTGATTATTACCATTGCGTTTATGAACTTTCATATCGACTTATCGAGAGTAGCATTGCTCTCGTACCCACTTATTCGCCCTCCCGAGGAGCAAAACAATCATGAAACGCCAACTACTGCTTAGCCTTACCCTCTCGATGCTGGCCAGCACTGCTTTTGCCCTGCCAGCCGCTGACCAGGCCACGCCACAAGTGAAACAGAACCACTCGGTGTTCAGCCAGACCGTCGCCGAAGGCGGTAATGATCGCCTGAAAGAAAAAGGCCTGATCACTCAGGATGGCTCGGACCGTACTCCACAAGGCCAGACCCTGGCTGCCGATGGTTCCGAACGCACCCCACAAGGCCAGACCCTGGCTGCCGATGGTTCCGAACGCACCCCACAAGGCCAGACCTTGGCTGCAGACGGTTCGGATCGTACTCCACAAGGTCAAACCCTGGCTGCCGACGGTTCCGATCGCACGCCACAAGGTCAAACCCTCGCTGAAGGCGGCTCGGATCGCACCCCACAAGGCCAAACCCTCGCCGAAGGCGGTGGTGACCGTGTGATCGAACGCAACAGCGCCGCGAGCTAAGCCCCATGGCCGCCCTGAAAAAAAGCCCAATCACCGGATTGGGCTTTTGACTTTTCAGCGGTCCGCTTGATAGATGCCACACTTCCTTGCTTGATCCCTCCACAGTCGTTCGACGCCGGCAAAGCTGATTTGCTAGAGTGCGCCGCGTCCCTGTCCAGAAAACACCCTTGCGATGCTGCCCCGCGCCGAACAGAAACAACAAACCCGTAACGCTCTGATGGATGCTGCCCGGCATCTGATGGATGGAGGCCGAGGATTCGGCAGCCTGAGCCTGCGTGAAGTAGCGAAAACCGCCGGCATCGTACCGACCGGTTTCTACCGCCATTTTGCCGATATGGATGAACTGGGCCTGGTGCTGGTCAGCGAAGTCGGCCAGACATTCCGCGAAACCATTCGCCTGGTACGACACAACGAATTCGTGATGGGCGGCATCATCGATGCCTCGGTGCGGATCTTTCTCGACGTGGTCAGCGCCAACCGCTCGCAGTTCCTGTTTCTCGCCCGTGAGCAATACGGCGGTTCGCTGCCGGTGCGCCAGGCCATCGGCCGTTTGCGTGAAGACATCAGTTCGGACCTGGCGGCGGACTTGTCACTGATGCCGAAGCTGCAGCATCTGGACATCGCCGACCTGAGTGTCATGGCGGATCTGATCGTCAAAAGCGTGTTCGCCACCCTGCCGGACATCATCGATCCGCCAGCCGAAGCCTTGCCCGAGCACCTGACGCCCCAGGCGAAAATCACCCAGCAACTGCGGTTTATCTTTATCGGCCTCAAGCATTGGCAAGGGCTTGGCAGCACCGAGTAACTTTCTGTGCGTGAAATCCCTGTGGGAGCGAGCTTGCTCGCGATGGCGGTGGAACTGTCACATAGATGGTGGATGTCATGCCCTCATCGCGAGCAAGCTCGCTCCCACACGGCCCCGCGTCGCTTCAACTTGGTGCGCAGATCAAAATCAACGCACCAACTTCAACCAAAAAACTCACTCCATCGATACCAGTCCCACGTCTCCTTCAGCCATTTCCTACGCATCATGTCGATTGGCAAGCCCCTTGCTCTAGCCTGAGCATTGTCCATTGCTGGAAGCCTTCCGATGCTGGTGATTCATCGCAGAATCGACCCTCAACCCGTTTGGGCCGCCGAACTGCACCTGACGTTCGAAGCCCGCAGCAAAAGCCGTTTGCGCTGTTTCAGTGCCGAGGGCGAAGACGTCGGATTGTTTTTGGAGCGCGGCCAGCCGCCGTTGCATGACGGCGAATGCCTGCAAGCCGAAGACGGGCGTATCGTGCGTGTCTGCGCCCGCCCCGAACAATTGCTCCACGTCACCTGCGCCAATGCCTTTGAACTGACCCGCGCGGCCTATCACCTGGGCAATCGCCATGTCGCCCTGCAAGTCGGCGACGGCTGGTTGCGCCTGCTCGACGATTACGTGCTCAAGGCCATGCTCAAACAACTCGGCGCCAATGCCGAGAACATCGAGGCGCCGTTCCAGCCGGAACACGGCGCCTATGGCGGAGGCCATCATCATTCGCGCCACGGCGATGAAGACTTCAACTACGCGCCGAAACTGCACCAGTTCGGCGTCCGCCCATGAACCCGGCCTGGGCGCTGTTGCGCCTGGCCAGTCCGCAATTGCCGATTGGCGGCTACAGCTACTCCCAAGGGCTGGAAATGGCGGTGGATAACGGCCGGGTTCACGACCCCGACAGTGCACGACGCTGGATCAGCGATCAGTTGCTGCTGAATCTGGCACGCTTCGAAGCGCCTTTGTTGCTCGCCCATTGCGTGGCCGCCTGCGAGGAAAACTGGGACGAATTGCTGCAGAGCTGCGAAGAGCATCGCGCCAGTCGCGAAACCCGCGAGTTGCATCAGGAGAGCCGGCAGATGGGCTACTCGTTGCAGCAATTGCTCAATGGCTTGCCGGAACTCGACGCGCCTGCCCGCATCTTCCTCGAACAACGCAGCGAGCCACATCTGGCCCTGTGTTGGGCCTTGGCCGCGCGCGCCTGGCAGATCAGCCCGCAAGATGCATTGGCCGCATGGCTGTGGAGCTGGCTGGAAAACCAGTTGGCAGTATTGATGAAGACCTTGCCATTGGGTCAGCAAGCCGCCCAGCGCCTGACCAGCGAACTGTTGCCGCTGCTTCAACAAGCCCAACAGAACGCCACCCGAATCGATCCCGATCATTACGGCAGTGCCGCTTTCGGCCTGTCCTTGGCGTGTATGGCCCACGAGCGCCAGTACAGCCGTCTGTTCCGTTCCTAGGGCCTGTTATTTTGGAGAATCACATGAACACACAACCCCTGCGTGTCGGCATCGGCGGCCCGGTCGGCTCCGGCAAAACCGCCCTGACCCTGGCCCTTTGCCTGGCCCTGCGCGAGCGCTACAACCTGGCCGTGGTGACCAACGACATCTACACCCGCGAAGACGCCGACTTTCTGGTGCGCAACGAAGCCCTGGCGCCGGAACGCATCATCGGCGTGGAAACCGGTGGCTGCCCGCACACGGCCATCCGCGAAGACGCCTCGATCAACCTCGAAGCCGTGGACCAACTGAACCGCCGCTTTCCGGGGCTGGACCTGATTCTCGTGGAGTCCGGGGGCGACAACCTTTCCGCGACCTTCAGCCCGGAACTGTCCGATCTGACGATCTACGTGATCGACGTCTCGGCCGGCGACAAGCTGCCGCGCAAGGGTGGACCGGGGATCTGCAAATCCGACCTGCTGGTGATCAACAAGATCGACCTCGCGCCGCTGGTCGGTGCCTCGCTGGAGATGATGAACAGCGACACCCAGCGCATGCGCAACGGTAAGCCGTTCGTCTTCAGCAATCAGAAAACCGGCCAGGGTCTGGAACAGATCATCGCCTTCATCGAACGCCAGGGCTTGCTGACCGCGGCCTGATCACGACTTCAACAAGGAAGCTTATCCATGATACTCAAACGCATTCTCGGCGCCCTGGCCCTGCTGCTGACCCCGCCCCTCGCCTTCGCCCACCCGGGGCACGGCGACAACGGCTTGATCGCCGGCATCAGCCATCCGCTTGGCGGTCTCGATCACTTGCTGGCGATGCTGGCGGTCGGTCTTTGGGCCGCACAGCAACAAGGTGCAGCGCGTTGGGCGCTGCCGTGCACCTTCGTCGGCACCCTGTTGATCGGCGGGATACTGGGTTTTGAAGGGCTGAACCTGCCAGCACTGGAAAGCGGGATTGCCGCTTCCGTGTTGGCTTTGGGGCTGGCGGTTGCCCTGGCAGTGCGTCCACCGTTGGTGATGGCGGTGGGTGCGACGGCGTTGTTTGCACTGTTTCATGGTGTCGCGCATGGGCTGGAACTGCCGGACATGTCGAGCCCTTGGGCTTATGCCGCCGGGTTTGTGGTGGCGACAGCGGTGTTGCATGCAGCGGGTTATGCGGTCGTGCGGGTGTTACCGCAAGCAGCTGCGCCACTGGTTCGACTGGCGGGTGCGGCTTCGGCGGCGACCGGGGTGTGGTTGCTGGCGGGCTAACTCTCTAGTGCCTGAACTGGCCTCTTCGCGGGCAAGCCCGCTCCCACAAGGTTTCTGGTGTGAATGAAATCCATGCCACACAACAAACTACTGTGGGAGCGGGCTTGCCCGCGATGGCGGCCTGACAGACACAGCCTCTCTCAGGTCTGCCTCTCTGCTAACATGTCGCGCAATCGCCCCTGCCGTGACGACGCCAGCCAATGCCGCCTGTTTCCCGCTCCGCCTCTCATCCTGAATTGACCGCCCTGTTCGCCTCGGTGCAACAGCACTTCCTGAACGTCATCGTGCCGCTCTGGCAAGGTCCGGGCTGGAACGCCGATATGGCGTTGCCCTACGAGGCGCTGGATGCCGAACGCCAACCGCTGCCACCGCAACGCTACCGGGCCATGGCCTGTGCACGGCAGTTGTATCTGTTTGCCAGCCTGATCGGTCAGGTGTCGGGCGCCGAAGAGCGTGCCGCCGCGTTGTTTCGCTCGTTGCAGCGGCACTTCCACGATGCCGAGCACGGCGGCTGGTTCTACAGCGTCGATGCACAAGGTGCGCCGCTGGATCAGCGTAAAGACCTCTATACCCACGCCTTCATCCTGTTCGCCTGCGCCCATTACTGGAACAAGGTCCGCGAGCCGCTGGTGGAGTCGGTGCTCAATGCCTCGCTGGAAGTGATTGCGCAGCGTTTCGCCACGGACGACGGTCTGTACGAAGCCACGCTCGACCGCGACTGGGCGTCGCTGGACAGCGGCCCTTTGCAAAATCCGCTGATGCACCTGGCCGAAGCATTCCTCGCCACCCTCTCGGTGCGTGAAGACCTCGACGTGCAACAGGCGCTCGTCGAGTTATGCACAGCCATGCACGCACGATTTATCGATCCGCAGCACGGCGTGTTGATGGAAAAACCGCTGGGGTCTGTGGATAACTGGTTTGAACCGGGGCATCAGTTCGAGTGGTATTTCCTGCTGGAATCCTCGGCGCTGTTACGCCACTCGGCGCTGCATGCCAATCTGGAGCGGGCCTTCGCCTTTACCGAGCAAATGGGCGTCGATCAGCAGACTGGCGCGGTGCGGGCGATGCTCGACTTCGCAGCGGATCACGGCGTCCGGGACGCCACGCAGCGTATCTGGGCGCAGGCCGAGTACCTGCGCGCGTTGACGCTGCGACCGCACAGCGAAGCAGATGTACTGCGCCAGTTGCAGGCGTTGCAGCAGCGCTCGCTGCATGCCGGCGGCTGGTACGAATGCCGTGACGAGCACGGTGAAGTCAGCCGCCGCGACATGCCATCGACAACGCCCTATCACCTTGCGACTTGTTATCGCGGGTTGGCGGAATATCTCGCCACAAGGTGAAATCCAATCACTCAGTCCACTTGCGATCCCCGGTAAAGCTGATGGTCAGCCATCGCGCGGCATCCGGCTTACCGAGTTTCGCGGAAATTTCCTCGCGCAAACTGTCCAGCTGCCCTATTCCGTCCAGCCAGTAATCCTTCGGCAATACAATGTGAATCTCGATAAAACAGGCCCTGCCGTGTTTCTGCACGTAGGAAATGTAGTCGTCGAAACCATGCTCGACCTTCGCCACCTCCATCACCTGACGCACCTTGTCATCCAGTTGATCCGGGACGATCCCCAACACATCGCGCAATGCCGGCCCGAGGATTTTGAACGCTGGAGGAAGCATGCCCAGGGCCAGCAGAATCAGAATCATCGGGTCGACATACACCGCCCACTTGTCGTAACCCTGAGTCTTGAGCAGCAGCGCGATCAGGAAACTCACCAGCAGTCCCGCCGACAGCATCGCATCCACCAGCCAACTGATGTTGTCGAACTGGATCAGCGATGACTTGCGTGTGCGATTGCGATGGCGGACGTAGAAGAAGTAAATCAGTTCAACGACGGTGAACACCGCCGCGTAGAGAATCACCAGACCGAGTTCGACCTCGCGGCCACCACTGATGATGCCAAACACGCCATTGAGAAAGGCATAAATGGCAACCAGGAACAGGAAGCTGCCTTCGATCACCAGCACCATGGGTTCCAGATGCCAGTAACCGAACTGGAAGCGCTGGTTGCTTTCCTTCGCGATCAGCCTGGCGGTGATCAGCATCAGCACCTTGATGAAGGCCGCGATTAACGAAAAGAAGCCATCGAACAGGATGGATTGGGCGCCTGACACAAAACCGGTGATGATCCCGGCGAATGTCACGGCGAGCATCAGGAAGGTCGATTGCTTGAGCAGCGACTGCTCGCCTCGATTGCTCACTTGATCTCCTCTAAAACCTCTAGACCGCCGGGTGTGGCGAGCTGCTTGAGGGAGGAGTCTAGCTGATGTCCGGTTTTGTCTGGCCCGTCCCCATCGCGAGCAGGCTCGCTCCTACACTGGTTTTCTGGTGTCAGCAGATCCCTTGTAGGAGCGAGCCTGCTCGCGATTGGCCGTGACTCGATCTTAAGACTTACGCTCGATAGCAAACCCGGCCCAGGTCTGGCTCACCGGCATCAGCTCCAGGCTGTTGATGTTGATGTGCGCAGGCGCATTGAGCACCCAGAAAATGGTCTCGGCGATGTCTTGCGGCTGGATCGCCTCGGCGCCGGCGTAAGTGGCGTTGTAACGCTCCTGGTCCCCGGCAAAACGCACCAGCGAGAACTCACTCTCGCACAGGCCCGGCTCGATGTTGCTGACCCGTACGCCCGTGCCTTGCAGGTCGCAGCGCAGGTTCAGGGAGAACTGTTTGACGAACGCCTTGGTCGCGCCATACACGTGGCTGCCCGGGTACGGATAGTTGCCGGCGATGGACCCCAGGTTGACGATGCCGGCACCACGACCGTGGGCGATCAGGCGTGGCAACAGCAGACGGGTGCTATACATCAGGCCTTTGACGTTGGTATCGACCATGGTGTCCCAATCGTCCAGGTCGCACTTGGGCGCCGGATCGACGCCCAGGGCCAGGCCGGCGTTGTTGATCAACCCGCGCAGTTTGGCGAAGGATGGCGGCAGATTGGCAATCGCCTCCTCCATGGCCTTGCGATCACGCACATCGAGCACCAGGCCATGGACTTCGGTCTGTTTCGACAGTTCGGCGCACAGCGCATTGAGGCGCTCTTCACGACGGCCAGTCAGCACCAGTTTCCAGCCGGCCTCGGCAAAACGACGGGCACAGGCTTCACCAAAACCGGAAGTCGCGCCGGTAATAAACAGGGTGTTGGACATCGTGTTCTCCTTGCTTCGGCTGATCGCCAGCCATTGGAATAGAAAATCAGCAGGCAGCATGCCCGGCCTTTTTCACAGCGGCAACCACCGTTCAAGCTGTTCAAAAAACACTCAATACCGGCAAACCCTCGACCAGCGTGGCCTGCAGCCATGTGCGCGCACGTTATCCACAGGCCGGTCCACAGTCTTTGGGGGCAAGTGGAAAAGCTGCAAGCCTCTATCCACAAGGCTTTGCGCGGGGTTTTAAAACTTTTTTGCTTGACCCTCAACCGCCTGCTGTGTAGCCATTGGCCATTTTCATGACTGACGGGTCAAACCCGCGATGGCGCCAAGCCAGTAACCACGGCCTTCAGGCGGGTCTTTCCAGAGTTTAGTCACAGACTTATCCACAGGCTTGTCCACGGTGATTCCGTGCACTTTCATCACGAACAAAAAGGTTGACAAAGCGGTCTTCAAGCTGCGCAAAAACTCATGATCAAAAAACAACCACACCTCTGCAAGCCACGGTTTAAAAGGCCCACAGCCAGCTACTCCCACGTTATTCACAGCCGGTTCCACAGCAAACGGGGACAAGTCAAAACTGTGACAAAACAACTATTTGCAGCGGCTTTATGTCGCGCTTTGCGAGCTTGGGAATATTGTTTTCCACAATTTCCCGGAGGCATGCCAAAAACCCTGTGGGAGCGAGCTTGCTCGCGATGACCGGGGCACAGCTTGCATCGTGGCGACTGACTCACCGCTATCGCGAGCAAGCTCGCTCCCACAGGGATTAGTGGGGTATTGGAGATATAAAAAAGCCCCGGCGATTGCGCGCCGGGGCTTGTGCATAACCACTAAAACTCAGTGCCCGCCGAGATAGGCGTTACGCACGTCCTCGTTGACCAGCAACTCCTTGCCGGTACCCGTCATGCGGATTTCGCCGTTGACCATCACGTACGCCCGGTCCGACAACCGCAGGGCGTGGTTGGCGTTCTGCTCCACCAGAAAGATGGTCATGCCGGTCTTGGCCAGTTCCCGCAGTGTCGCGAAGATCTGTTTCACCACAATCGGCGCCAGGCCCAGGCTCGGCTCATCCAGCAGCAACAACTTGGGCCGGCTCATCAGGGCCCGGGCGATGGCGAGCATTTGCTGCTCGCCGCCAGACATGGTCATCGCCCGCTGGGTACGCCGCTCTTCGAGCCGCGGGAACAGCTCGAACATGCGTTGCATGTCCTCCTTGGCGTACTTGTCACCGATAGGGATGGTGCCCATCAGCAGGTTCTCCTCGACGGTCATGTCGGGAAACACCCGCCGCCCTTCCGGCGATTGCGCGATGCCGTTGGAGGCGATGTAGTGGGACGACTTGTGGGTGATGTCCACGCCCTGATAGAGGATCTGCCCGTCCGCCGCCCGCGGCTGGCCGAAGATCGACATCAGCAGGGTCGACTTGCCGGCACCGTTGGAGCCGATCAGGCTGACGGTTTCCCCTTCCTTGATGTGCAGCGAGACTTTCTTCAGAGCCTGGATCGGCCCGTAAAACACATCCAGCTCCTTGAGTTCGAGGATGGGTTTGCTCATAGCACCACTTCCTCTTCATCGGCGCCCAGGTAGGCCGCAATCACTTTCGGGTCGTTACGAATCGCATCGGGGCCGCCCTCGGCGATGACGATGCCGTGGTCCAGCACCACGATGTGATCGGAAATGCTCATTACCATGCCCATGTCGTGTTCGATCAGCACCACGGTCAGATCGTGCTCGTCGCGCAGCAGCCGGATCATCGCGCTCAGCGCTTCGGTTTCCTGGGGGTTGAGGCCGGCGGCCGGCTCGTCGAGGCAGATGATCTGCGGACGGGTGCACATGGCACGGGCGATTTCCAGGCGGCGTTGCTGGCCGTAGGACAGTTCACCGGCCAGGCGGTTGGCGCAATCCACCAGATCCACCACCTCCAGCCAGTAGAACGCGTGGTCCAGCGCATCGCTTTCGGCCTTGCGGTAGCCCTTGGTATTGAGGATGCCGGCCAGCATGCTGCGGTTGACCCACATGTGCTGGGCCACCAGCAGGTTTTCCAGCACCGACATTTCCTTGAACAGGCGAATGTTCTGGAAGGTACGCGCCAGTCCGGCGCGGTTCACCAGGTGGGTGCCGCCGAATGCCTTGTAGAACAGCCGACTGGCGAACGATTTAGGCGACACGAAATCGGTCGGCTTGAACGATTCGCCCAGCAATTTGATGACGTTGGTCTGTTGCCCACGAATGTTGAGTTCGATCTTGCCGCCGGAGGCCTTGTAGAACCCGGTCAGGCAGTTGAACACCGTGGTTTTGCCGGCGCCGTTGGGCCCGATCAGGGCGAAGATCGAATTGCGGTGGACTTTCAGGCTGACATCGTTCAACGCCTTGATGCCGCCGAAGTGCATCATCAGCTTTTCGACACTGAGTACGACTTCGCTCATGGCGCTACTCCTTTACGCGGGGTCACACCGGTACGGCTGATCCGAATCAGGCCGCGGGGTCGCCAGATCATCATCAATACCATCAGGATGCCGAACAGCAGCACGCGGTATTCGGCGAAGCCACGCAGCAGTTCCGGGGCCACGGTCAGCACGAATGCCGCGATGACGACACCTATGGTCGAGCCCATGCCGCCGAGTACCACGATGGCAAGGATCAGTGCCGACTCAAAGAAAGTGAACGACGTCGGATTGACGAAGCCCTGGTAAGTGGCGAAGAACACTCCGGCCAGCCCGGCAGTCGAAGCACCGATGGTGAATGCCGAAAGCTTGACCAGTACGTGGTTCAGACCCATGGAGCGGCAGGCAATTTCGTCTTCGCGCAGGGCTTCCCAGGCGCGGCCGACAGGCATGCGGGTCAGGCGATGCTTGATGTGCAGCACGGCCAGGACCACCAGGAACAACACGGCGTAGATGAAGTAGTACTTCACGTCAGGGTTGTAGGCAATACCGAAGAACTCATGGAACGGCACCCCGCCTTCTTTCGCCCTTTTTCCGAACTCGATGCCGAAGAAGGTTGGCAACGGCGCTGCCATGCCATTCGGGCCGCCGGTCAGGGACAGCCAGTTATTGAGGATCAACCGAATGATTTCACCGAAGCCCAGGGTCACGATCGCCAGGTAGTCGCCGTGCAGGCGCAGCACCGGGAAACCGAGGATGCAACCGGCCAGACCGGCGGTGATCGCCGCCAGCGGCAACACCGTCCAGAAACCCAGCCCCAGGTACTGATAACCGAGCGCTAGGCCGTAGGCGCCGATGGCGTAGAACGCCACGTAACCCAGGTCGAGCAGGCCGGCCAGGCCGACCACAATGTTCAAACCCAGCCCCAGCAATACGTAGATCAGCCCGAGGATGACCACACCCAGCAGGTAGGAGTTGGAGAAAAACGGGAACACCACGGCGATGACAATCAACAGCGGGATGATCCAGCGCAACCGGGATTTGTAATCAGGCGCCAGTACATGCACCCCGGAACCTGTCGTTTCAAAGCCTTCAAGAATTCTCAGGCCCTTTGGGGTTTGCAGGAACAGGCTCAAGGCAAAACGACCGGACATGACAATTGCGACAATCCACGCCACGCGAGTGGGCTGCAAGTTGAAGCCGTAGCCGTCGAGGACGATGCCGACAATCGGGCCGAACACAATCAGGGCCACGAGGCCGGCAAGAATCGCGTCAACCAGACTTCTTTTGATATCAATGGTTTTTTTAGTGGTTGAAGACATCGCTTACACCTTCGACACAAGAGGACGGCCGAGCAGGCCTTGGGGCCGAAAGACCAGAACGAGAACCAGCAGCGAGAAGCTGAAGACGTCTTTGTAGTCCGAGTTGACCAGACCGGAGAACAGCGACTCGGAGATGCCGAGGATGATCCCGCCAAGCATGGCACCGGGCAGCGAGCCAATCCCGCCGAGCACCGCGGCGGTGAACGCCTTGATGCCGATGACGAAGCCTGCGTAGAAGTCGAACGTGCCGTAGTTCATGGTGATCAGCACGCCGGCCAGGGCCGCCATCGCTGCACCAATGATGAACACGTAGGAAATGATGCGGTCGGTGTTGATCCCCAGGATCGAGGCCATCTTGCGGTCTTGCTGGGTTGCGCGGCACATGCGGCCGAGCTTGGTGTACTTGATGACATAGGTCAGCAGGCCCATCCCGACAAACGCTGCGACCAGAATGAAGATCTTGGTGTAAGTGAGCTGGACGAAGCCGGTCCCGACTTCTACTCGCAATGCACCAGTCAACAGTGTCGGAACGCCTTGTTGGCGGGCACCCTGGGCGATCTGTGCATAGTTTTGCAGGATCAGCGAGATCCCGATGGCGCTGATCAGCGGTGCCAGTCGGGTGGAGTTACGCAGGGGTTTGTAGGCAACACGCTCGATGACCCAGCCATACACCGCCGTGACGACGATGGTGAAGATCAGGGTGCCGAGCATCAACAGAGGGAAGGATTCAATACCGAAGTATGCCAGCAGAGCCAGACTGATTGCCGCGAGGTAAGCGGAAATCATGTAAACCTCGCCGTGGGCGAAGTTGATCATGCCGATGATGCCATAGACCATTGTGTAGCCGATGGCGATCAGGCCATAGACCGACCCGAGGGTCAGGCCGTTGACCAGTTGCTGCAGGAAAATACCATCCATAACGCAATCTCACGCAATGAGAACCTGCACATGTGGCTGTGCGGTTCTTCTAAGGAAAATACAGATTTACGTCGGAGCAATGTCAGCCACGATCAGGCGGGCCACCACGGCCCCTGTGGGAGCTGGCTTGCCTGCGATAGCCGTTGAACATTCAACAAAGTTGTCGTCTGCCAGTCCGTCATCGCGAGCAAGCTCGCTCCCACAGGGGGCCCGTGGGGTTCACCCAATTGAGTCAGCCCTTACTTCTGTTTTTCCAGCTGGTGGTATTTGCCATCCTTGTCCCACTGGTAAACCACGTAGTCGGAGATTTTCAGGTCGCCCTTGCTGTCCCAGGTCTTCTCGCCCATGACGGTCTTGACCGGGTTTTTCTTCAGCCAGGCAGCAGCGTCTTCGCCCTTGTTGGACTTGGCGCCATTGAAGGCTGCGGCCAGGGTCTGGACCGAAGCGTAGGCGTACAGGGTGTAGCCTTCAGGTTCGGTGCCGGCCTTGCGGAAAGCATCTACCACAGTCTTGCTGTCTGGCAGCAGACGTGGGTCGGCGCCGAAGGTCATCAGTACGCCATCAACGTTCTGCGGGCCACCGGCGGTGGTCACCAGTTCGTCAGTCACGATGCCGTCATCGGACATGAACTTGACGTCTTTGAGGCCCTGTTCACGCAGTTGCCGAACCAGTGGACCGGCTTCCGGGTGCAAGCCGCCGAAGTAGACCACGTCGGCACCGGCCGCACGGATCTTGGTGACGACGGCGCTGAAGTCTTTCTCGCCGCGGGTCAGACCCTCGTACAGCACCGGTTTCACGCCGCGTTTTTCCAGCTGAGCCTTGGTCGCATCCGCCAGGCCCTGACCGTAGGTGTCCTTGTCGTGCAGTACGGCGACTTTCTTGCCCTTGAGCACGTCGACGACATAGTCGCCAGCCACGATACCTTGCTGGTCGTCACGCCCGCACATGCGGAACATGGCACTCAGGCCGCGCTCGGTCACCTTGGGGTTGGTGGAACCCGGGGTGATCGTGATGATGCCGGCTTCGTCGTAGATCTCGGAGGCAGGGATGGTCGACGAGGAGCAGAAGTGACCTACCACACCAACGACTTTCTTTTCGGTCAGGTCCTTGGCGACTGTCACAGCCTGCTTCGGTTCGCAGGCGTCATCGCCCTTGACCAGTACGATTTTTTCCCCGTTCACGCCGCCCGCTGCGTTGACCGCATCGGCCGCCGCCTGTGCACCCTTCATGTACTGTTCGCCAAATGCCGCGTTGGCGCCCGTCATTGGTCCCGCTACGCCGATCTTGATGTCAGCCTGAGCAAACGCAGAAACACCCAGCGCAGTTGCCACTGCGAGGGCCAGAAAGCCTTTCTTGTAAAACGTCTGGGACATGAGGTGGTGCTCCATGGTTTTTTTAATTGGCACTGCGACTTCAATGAATGCTCAGAGCAAGGGCCGTGCCATCGGTTTTTTATTCTGAAAAAAGTCGCTGCTTTCTTGTTATTTCGACTGTTTCGGGCCCATTTTCATTGGGCGTGCAACCGTCTAAACCGCGGAAGGTAGAACCATTATTTTTTTGAGGCGCAACCCGCCTGCGCCATCATTGCAACCGCGGCTTTAAACGACGTGCAACCAGCCTGTAACAACGTGCGTCACCGAAGTGCACACTGCTGGTGCGGGACTGCTACAACCCGCACCACTACAGGCTAGCCGCAGATCGAAAAAGCGCCGCTTCCCACTGCAAAAATCAACCTTCAGATCACGATCCGCAGGCACTGGCCTGCGTGATACAGCGAGAATCCCGCCTCATACAGACAGCTGCGCAACCCCACCCCGGCCAATGGCTGCATGGGCGCGAAAGGAATCGGTAGCGATTGAGGATTTCCGTTACACAGGTAATCGGCGAAGGCCTTGCCGACCACCGTACCCGTGGTCACGCCCCGGCCGTTGTAGCCGGTGACTGCCACCAAACCGGGCGCCGGCTCGAACAGGCGCATCAAATGATCGGGGGTGAAAGCGATGCAACCGGTCCAGGTGCACTCCCATTCCACCGGTTTCAGGTAAGGGAAGTAATGTTGCTGCACGCGATCGGCCCAGGCCTTGAGGAACCAGGCCGGTTTCTGATTGCCATTACCCAGACTGCCAAGCAGCAGGCGACCGTCTTTATCCCGACGGATGCTGCTCAGCACTTGGCGGGTGTCCCAGGAACCCTGGCCCCCGGGCAGAATTTGCCGGGCTGCTTCCTCGGTCAGCGGCACCGAGGCCACCTGATAGTAGTAACCGGGGAAGAAATTGCGCCGCAGTTCCGTCCAGTCGCCTTCGGTGTAGGCATTGGAGGCAATCACCACTTTCTCGGCCATGACCGAGCCCTGGGCGGTTTGCACAGACCAGCGCTGACCCTGACGTTCGAGGCGGGTGACCGGGGAATGATCGAACAACTGCCCACCGAGACCGATGGCCGCTTTGGCCAGCCCCGTGGTGTAGGCCATCGGGTTGAGCGTGCCGGCGCGGCGATCGAGCAGCGCGGCGGCGATCTTTTTCGTACCAGTGGCTTGCTCGCAGGCCTGACCGGTCAACAACTCCACCGGCGCCCCGCGGCGTTTCCATTGTTCTTCACGACTGCGCAAATCGGCTTCGCCACGGGCGTTGTGCGCCATGTGCAGCGTGCCTTCGCGACGCAACTGGCAATCGATGTTGTACTTGTCCACAAGGCTGAACACCAGGGATGGCGCCGCCCCCAGCATGCAGTTGAGCTGGCTGCCGACCTCCTTGCCGAACCCGGCTTCGATCTCGTCCGGCGGAATCCACATCCCGGCGTTGACCAGCCCGACGTTACGCCCCGAACCACCATGGCCGGCGCGATGGGCCTCCAGCACACAAACGGTCTTGCCTTGCTCCAGCAGATGCACCGCCGCCGACAATCCGGTAAATCCGGCGCCGATGACGCAGACATCCACCGTGACCTCACCCTTGAGGGCCGAATTGTCCGGCCTTTGCGGCGTCAGTTTTTCCCACAGACACTCTTCGCGTAACGGCATTGCCAGACTCCAACAGAAACCCAACAAACACACAGTTCAAAATGTAGGAGTGAGCCTGCTCGCGATAGCACCAGCACATTCAACAATGATGTGACTGACAAACCGCTATCGTCGGAACGCCGCCCGGAGCCGGCTCGCTCCTACAGGGGGATCACCGTTCGACGTGAGATTTAGTCAAATGTAATACCCTGCGCCAACGGCAACTCCAGCGAATAGTTCACGGTGTTGGTCTGGCGGCGCATGTAGCCGCGCCATGCATCGGAGCCGGACTCACGACCGCCGCCGGTTTCTTTCTCGCCACCAAATGCACCACCGATTTCAGCGCCGCTCGGGCCGATATTGACGTTGGCGATGCCACAGTCGCTGCCCACCGCCGACATGAACTGCTCGGCTTCACGCACGTCGGTGGTGAAGATGCACGAGGACAGGCCTTGTGGCACAGCGTTGTTCAGGCGCAGGGCTTCCTGGAAATCGCTGTAACCGACCACGTACAGGATCGGGGCGAAGGTTTCGTGGCAGACCACATCGCTCTGCTCCGGCATTTCGACGATGGCTGGCGACACGTAGTAGGCATTCGGGAACTTGTCTTCCAACTGACGCTCACCGCCAAACACCCGGCCGCCTTCACTCAAGGCCTGCTCCAGCGCGTCCTGCATGTTTTCGAAGCTTTGTTTGTCAATCAACGGGCCGACCAGATTGCCTTCCAGCGGATGGCCGATACGCACTTTCGAGTACGCGGCTTTCAGGCGGGTGACGATTTCTTCTTTCACCGACTCATGGGCGATCAATCGACGCAGGGTGGTGCAGCGCTGACCGGCGGTGCCGACAGCGCTGAACAGGATCGCGCGAACGGCCATGTCCAGGTCGGCGCTCGGGCCGAGGATCATTGCGTTGTTGCCGCCCAGTTCCAGAATGCTGCGGGCGAAACGTGCGGCGATTTTCGGCGCCACTTCGCGGCCCATGCGGGTGCTGCCGGTGGCGCTGACCAGCGCGACACGCGGATCATCGACCAGGGCTTCGCCGGCATCGCGACCGCCAATAATCACCTGGCTCAGGTGCGGTGGCGCGTCGCTGAAATTCTTCAGTACGCGATCGAACAGCGCCTGGCAGGCCAATGCGGTCAGTGGAGTCTTTTCCGACGGTTTCCAGATCACCGGGTTGCCGCAGACCAGCGCCAGCGTGGCGTTCCAGGCCCAGACTGCGACCGGGAAGTTGAATGCGCTGATCACGCCGACGACGCCCAGCGGATGCCAGGTTTCGCGCATGTGGTGGCCAGGACGCTCGGAGGCGATGGTCAAACCGTACAACTGACGGGACAGGCCGACGGCGAAGTCGCAGATGTCGATCATTTCCTGAACTTCACCCAGGCCTTCCTGGGTGATCTTGCCGGCCTCCCAGGACACCAGCTCGCCGAGGTCGGCCTTGTATTCACGCAGGATGTCACCCAGTTGCCGCACCAGCTCGCCACGGCGCGGCGCCGGAACCTTGCGCCACAGTTCGAACGCATGATCTGCGCGACTGATGTGCTGCTCGACTTCAGCAGCGCCTTCCCAGTTCACGGCAGCGATCCTGCTGCCATCGATCGGCGAGTGCACCGGCACTTTGCCGTTCTGGTACAGGGCCGGGTTCACACCTAGACGATCAAGCAATGCGGCAACCATGGGTCACTCCTCAAGCAAAAGACAGAACACGTGCAGCCGGAAATTCACGGCTGATCAGACCTGTAGTTTTAGCTGCCCGGAGGTTACTCAACAAACGACCTTTAAGAGAGATATCATTCCGTTTATTCATGCTGTGCATTGCTGGCAATAAGAAACAAGAACCAAGGACCGCCCATGCTGAATAAACGCTACTTGCCATCGATCGCTGCGTTGCAGTGCTTCGAGGCCGTCACCCGGCATCTGAGCTTCACCCGGGCCGCCGAAGAATTGAACCTGACCCAAAGCGCCGTGAGCAAACAGGTCGCGCAACTCGAAGAGCTGTTGCAGCACCTGCTGTTTCGCCGGGTGCGCCGACGCCTGCAGATGACGCCGGCGGGCGATCTGTACCTGGTTGAGGTGCGAAAAATCCTCACGCAGGTCGAGATGTCGACCCATTACCTGCGCTCCTACGGCGGCGAAACAGAAGTCCTGCGGGTTTCGACGCCTCCCACCTTCGGCGCGCGCTGGCTGGTGCCGCGCCTGAAAGGCTGGCGCCTGCGGCACCCGTCGATCCACCTGGACCTGTGCAGCGAACAGGAAGCCGACGACCTGTTGCAAGGTCGCAGCGATCTGGCGTTCTATTTCGGCCAGGGTTCACGACCGGGCACCGAATGCCTGAAGCTGTTCGGCGAAGAGCTTGTTCCTGTATGTGCCCCGGGCAGCTTGCCTGCCCAACCGTTCACCGATCCGACGCAACTGTCCGATCTGGTACTGCTGCAAAACGCCTCCCGCCCCCAGGCCTGGCACGACTGGTTCGAGCATCAGGGCTACCACACCGAGCACAGCTACCACGGCCCGCGTTTCGAAACCTTTTACATGTGCATCCGCGCCGCCCAGGTTGGCTGCGGCGTGGCGTTGTTACCACGGTTTCTGGTGGAAGAGGAACTGGCTGACGGCAAGCTGGTCATTCCCTGGCAGCATGCAATGCCCAGCACCGATGCCTATTACCTTGCGTACCCGGAGCACTCGGCGGAAGTGCCCAAGGTGCGGGACTTTGTGAAGTGGATGCTGGAGCAGATCGATAGCCCGGATGCGGTGCAACATTAGGCCCCCTGCACAATCCCTGTGGGAGCGAGCTTGCTCGCGATGGCGTCATCACATTCAATGCTTCAATTGACTGTCAGTCCGCTATCGCGAGCAAGCTCGCTCCCACAGGGATCCGCCGCGTTCCAAGAAATCGCTGGCATTCCTTGCTACTGATATGCGCCACTAGCGCCATTGATCAATACCGCTGCAACGCTGGAGATTCCCGTTATGAGCGAGAGTGTGTTTGCCGATCGCATCGTGCAGAACCTGCTCGACACCGACTTCTACAAACTGACGATGATGCAGGCGGTGCTGCACAACTACCCGAACGTCGAAGTCGAATGGGAGTTTCGTTGCCGTAATGGTGAGGACTTGCGCCCGTACCTGGCGGAAATCCGTTTCCAGATCGAGCGCCTGGCCGAACTGAGCCTGAGTGCCGATCAATTGAGCTTCCTGGAACGCATCAGCTTCCTGAAGCCGGATTTCCTGCGTTTTCTCGGGTTGTTCCGCTTCAACCTGCGCTACATCCACACTGGCCTCGAAAACGGCGAACTGTTTATCCGCCTGCGGGGCCCCTGGCTGCATGTGATCCTGTTCGAAGTGCCGCTGCTGGCGCTGGTCAGCGAGGTGCGCAACCGCTATCGCTACCGCGAAATCGTACTGGAGCAGGCCCGCGAGCAGCTCTACCGCAAGTTCGACTGGCTGAGTGCCAACGCCAGCAGTGATGAATTGTCCGAATTGCAGGTGGCCGATTTCGGCACGCGCCGTCGCTTCTCGTATCGGGTGCAGGAAGAAGTGGTGAATGTGCTCAAGCACGATTTCCCCGGACGCTTCGTCGGCACCAGCAACGTGCACCTGTCCCGGGAGCTGGACATGAAACCGCTGGGCACCATGGCCCACGAGTGGATCATGGCGCACCAGCAACTCGGCCCGCGGCTGATCGACAGCCAGATCGCCGCACTCGATTGCTGGGTCCGCGAATACCGTGGCCTGCTGGGGATTGCCCTGACCGACTGCATCACCATTGATGCCTTCCTAGGCGATTTCGATCTGTTTTTCGCCAAGCTTTTCGACGGTTTACGCCACGACTCGGGCGATCCGGTGGTTTGGGCGGAAAAAGCCATCGCCCACTATCACAAGCTCGGCATCGACCCGATGAGCAAGACACTGACGTTCTCCGACAGTCTGACCCTGCCCAAGTCCCTGGAGATATTCCGGGCGCTGCGCGGTCGGATCAATGTCAGCTTCGGCATCGGCACCAACCTGACCTGTGATATTCCGGGTGTCGAACCGATGAGCATCGTGCTTAAAATGGCCGCCTGCAACGGCCAGCCGGTGGCGAAGATCTCCGACGAGCCAGGCAAGACACACTGCAAAGACCCGAATTTCGTCGCTTACCTGCGACACGTTTTCCAGGTTCCTGCCGCCCTTTCAAGTACATCAAGCAAGGAGTGAATTCATGCAAGCCGTACAGCGTGAGATTGCTGAACAGCTCAAGGTCCAGCCGCCATTCGCCGACGAAGCCGCCCTTGAGGCCGAAGTCGCCCGGCGGGTGACCTTCATTCAGGACTGCCTGGTCAATTCCGGGCTCAAGACCCTGGTGCTGGGCATCAGTGGCGGGGTCGACTCCCTGACCGCCGGTCTGTTGGCCCAACAGGCCGTCCGTGAACTGCGCCAGCGCAGCGGTGATGCCGCCTACAAATTCATCGCCGTGCGCCTGCCCTACGAAACCCAGTTCGATGAGCACGACGCCCAGGCTTCGGTGGATTTCATCAAGCCGGACGAACGCCACACCGTGAACATCGGCCCGGCGGTCAAAGCCCTGGCCAATGAAGTGGCGGCCTTCGAAGGCAAACATGCGGTGTCGGTGGACTTCGTGCTCGGCAACACCAAGGCGCGCATGCGCATGGTCGCCCAGTACACCATCGCCGGCGCAACCCATGGCCTGGTGATCGGCACCGATCACGCGGCGGAAGCGGTGATGGGCTTCTTCACCAAGTTCGGTGACGGCGCCTGCGACCTGGCACCGCTCAGCGGCCTGGTGAAGAACCAGGTGCGGGCGATTGCCCGCAGCTTCGGTGCGCCGGAGTCGCTGGTGGAGAAAGTCCCGACCGCCGACCTTGAGGACCTGTCGCCCGGCAAACCGGACGAAGCTTCCCACGGCGTGACCTACGCCGAGATCGACGCCTTCCTGCATGGCAACCCGGTGCGTGAAGAGGCGTTCAAGATCATTGTCGATACCTACAACAAGACCCATCACAAGCGGGTGATGCCGTTTGCGCCTTGAGGCGTGAGTGAATGAAAAAGCCCGCTGAGGAGTGATCCTCAGCGGGCTTTTTCTTTGGCCAACACATTTATTGATGCAGATGGCCCATTCGCGAGCAGGCTCACTCCTACAAGGACAGCGCAGTACCTGTAGGAGCGAGCCTGCTCGCGATGAACGATAACGCAGTGGACAGTCTTACTTCAGGGTCACGGTGCCTTTCATCATCGAGATGTGGCCCGGGAACGAGCAGAAGAAACCATACTTTTCAGCGGCATTCAGCTTGGACACATCGAAGGTCACCGAGTCTGTCTCTCCAGCGCCGATGATCTTGGTGTGAGCGATGATGCGAGCGTCGCCTTCTTTCAGGTAGTTCTTGTCGATACCGGCGCTCAGGCCGTCGGTGGCGATCGGCTGCATGTCGGCTTCTTTACTCAGCACCCAGTTATGGCCCATGACGTTCTTCGGCAAGCTGCCGGAGTGCTTGAGTTCCACGGTAAACGTCTTGCAGCTCTTGTCGATTTCAATGGCCTTCGTGTCGAAAGACATCTGGTCGGTGGAGTCGACAGTGACTTTGCACTCTGCAGCCATCAATTGGCTGCTGGCCAGTGTCAACAGGGATACCGCAACAAGTTTGGCAAACATGGTGAATCTCCAAGGCAGGGTTAACGAAATCGCGAATGAACAGAAGACTGCCTGAAAACTTCGCAAGTTCATATGACTTGAATCAAAAATTGTATACAACTTTCGGACTATGACACCGATGCAAACTATCTACCGACCAAGTGTCTGGTCCGGGCCTATCATCAGGCCGTCCCCTTCAAATGGAACGTCTGTCATGTCGATCAACAGCCTGTTGTGCAGTTTGCTCGCCGCCTACGCTTGCGGCGCCAGCGGTACGTACGAAACCCCGGAAAACCAAGTCTAGCCCTTGGAGTACCGTGCGCCTGCCTTTACTCTGTGGCCCTGAGCGAACATGGAGCAAGGCATGTCTTTAACATCCGTTTGTGTATTTTGTGGTGCCAGCACCGGCACCAACCCGGCTTACCGCGAAGCGGCCGTGGCCCTTGGCCGGGCGTTGGCCGAACGCAAGCTGACCCTCGTTTATGGCGGCGGCGCCGTGGGCTTGATGGGCATCGTCGCTGATGCGGCCCTGGCGGCCGGTGGTGAAGTGATCGGCATCATCCCGCAAAGCCTCAAGGACAAGGAAATCGGCCACAGCGGCCTGACTCGCCTGGAAGTCGTCGATGGCATGCACGCGCGCAAGGCGCGGATGGCCGAGCTCAGCGATGCCTTTATCGCACTGCCCGGTGGCCTTGGCACCCTGGAAGAGCTGTTCGAAGTCTGGACCTGGGGCCAGCTCGGCTACCACGGCAAACCGCTGGGTTTGCTGGAAGTGAACGGTTTCTACAGCAAATTGACGTCTTTTCTCGATCACATCGTCGGCGAAGGCTTCGTTCGCGAGCAGCACCGTGACATGCTGCAAGTGAGCGAATCACCGCAAACCCTGCTCGATGCCCTGGATGCCTGGCAACCGTCCATAGCGCCAAAATGGGCCGAGCAAAAACCCAGCTAACGGCTTGGCACCGATACAAGGCAGAATATGCGCCGCTCAACCTCACCTTCGACCCCAGAGGATCGCCCATGGCCAAACCCAATTATTCCTTCGCCAAACGTCAGAGAGACTTGGCCAAGGAGCAGAAGAAAGAGGAAAAGCTTCAGCGCAAGAAAGCTACAGCTGAAGAAGCGGCACTGAACCCTGAGGGTGAAGTGGCGGCAGAAGACGATGTTGATGCACCGAAAGACTCGGCGCCCGACGCCTGAGAACCTCCGGGCCGGTTGATCTGATCAGGCCCACAGGATCTGTGTCCAGGGTTGGCAGCTTTGCTGCCGACCCTCACAGGCCAGTCGAATGACTCCAAAACACCGCAATTCCCTGTGGGAGCGAGCTTGCTCGCGATAGCGTCCCTGCATCCAACATTTCTTTGACTGCCAGTCCGTTATCGCGAGCAAGCTCGCTCCCACATTTTGATCCCTGTTACTCCAGTGGCATCACCGTTACCCGAACTTCCGGATCGTGATTACCCCCACCCAGAATCACCCCCCGCAACGGCGACACATCGGAAAAATCCCGGCCCCAGGCCAGGGTGATGTGCTCCAGTGCCGGTTGCACATTGTTGGTCGGATCGAAATCCACCCACCCCAGCACCGGGCAAAACACCGAAACCCAGGCGTGGGATGCATCAGCACCAATCAACCGTGGCTGACCCGGCGGTGGCTGGGTCAGCAGGTAGCCGCTGACGTAGCGCGCCGCCAACCCTCGGGAACGCACGCAAGCGAGCATCAGGTGAGCAAAGTCCTGGCAGACCCCGCGTCGGCGCTCCAGCACCTCCACCAGCGGCGTCGCCACCTGGGTTGCCTCGGCATCGAAGGTGAACTCGCTGAACATTTTCTCCATCAGCGCCTGCACGCCGAGCAGTAACGGTCGACCGGGTGGAAAACAGCTTTGCGAGAACTCGACGAAGTTTTTCTTCAAATGCACATACGGCGATTCAAACCGGTATCGGCAGGCTTCGAGCAGCTCGGGCGACAGCGGTTGGCTGCTGTAGGTCAGCGCGCTTCGTGTGTCTTCCCACGCCGCAGACCGATTGAGGTCCAGCACAGGCCGGGGCAACACTTCGATCGTGAGGCTGGCGTTGACCAGCAACTCATCGTGGGGACGCTCGAACGCCAGCCGGGTCAGCGGATTGCCGAACACATCCAACTCATCGCGACGCGAGGTCGGCTGCGGACTGATCTGCAATTGCCGGTCGGTACAGCGCTGCCAGGCACAAGGTCGCGGCCACAAATGCGCCAGTTGCTGGGCCAGGGACACCGGGCTGTCATAGTGATAATGGGTGTCGTGGGAAATCTGGTAGTGAGCACTCATCAGACGGACACCGTGCGCTGGCTGACATCGTCGACATGGGCGAAATGCCGCAGTGCCAGGCGATCGGAAACTTGCCCGCTGGCGTCGGCGATCTCCTGCAACAGCGCGGCCAGCCCCTCGATGGCGGCGCGAACACTCGCGTCGCCGAACAGCGGGTTTTCCAGGCAGCCCAGATCGAATCGCGCCAGACGCTCTACCAATTGCGGCAGCGCTGCTTCACGCGGTACGCCAAAGTCATCATTGAGCCGTTTGAGGGTGCGGGTCACCAGTTTCAACTGGAACAACACGGCGTGAGGGTTCTGCTCGTCGAGCAACAACAGGTCGAGCACCGGGAGCAGCTGCGCCACCGCCAGGTATCGAGAACGGTAGGTGATGCTGCTGTTGCCCAGTTCCAGCAGCCATTCCAGCCCGGCCTGGTCGAAAGCCCCGGCGCCCCGAAGGAACGCCGCCAGGCTGCCGCTGAGAAATTGCAGGCGCTCGATCCGCCGGCCAATCATCAGGAAACGCCAGCCTTCGTCCCGGGTCATGTCGTCCAGGGCAAAGCCGGACAGCGCCGCCAGGGACATCACCAGACGGTTGAGGAAATCCAGCAACTCACCGAAATCCGGCTCTTCGGTCTCCAGCTCCATGGCTTCACGCTGCAACTCCACCAATGCCTGCCAGTTTTCCCGCGAGAGTTTACCGCGCACCTGTGAAGCAGCCCACTGCAAGCGTTGCAGGTTGGAACGCAGGCTGAACGGCCAGTCATCGCCGAGCAGCGCCGCCAACAGGCGCTCCGGCAATTCGCCCTCCTCGGGCAACAGCATCAGTCGTTCGCCGAGGTCCACCGCTGCCTGCAGGGCTTGCGGGTCGTCGCCATCGACATAGCGCGCCAGCATGATGCGCAGCAAACGGGCGCTGTCGTCGCAACGCTCGCAGTAACGGCCAAACCAGAACAGGTTTTCTACCACACGCGACGGCAGGTATGGATCGCGCCGCACCAGGTCATGCACGCCAATATTGCGCTGGGCCTTCCATTGTTCGCCGCTGGGCGCACGATCGCCCAGCACCCAGGTGTCTTTACTGGCGCCGCCGCGCTGCATCGACACCACTTCGGCATCGGCTTGCGCGGCGACCCGGGTCAAGCCACCGGGCAGCACCCGGTAGCCCTCGCGGCTGGCCACCGCATACATGCGCATGCCGATGGCACGGGGCTGCAGTTGACCGTCTTCGGCTTGCCAGATCGGCGCCTGGGACAATTGCGCAAGTTCTTGCGCCACATAAGCGTAAGGCCGTGCCTGCATACGCTCGGCGAGTTCCTGGCGCTGTTTTTCACCCAAATCACGGCCAAATACCGGTGCAAAGCTTTGGGACGGAAACGCCGGTTTGATCAGCAACTCCGGCAGTTTTTCCAGGGCCTGGGCCAATACCGACGCTTCGCCGCACCACCAAGTGGCGATGGACGGCAGGATCAGCTCTTCGCCGAACAGGAATTGATTGATCTTCGGCAGAAACCCCAACAACCCCGGCGATTCCAGCACACCACTGCCCAGGGCGTTGGCCACCAGCACCCGCCCCTGCCGCACCGCTTCCAGCAGGCCCGGCACGCCGAGGGCTGAGTCGGTGCGCAGCTCCAGCGGGTCGCAGAAATCATCGTCGAGCCGGCGCATGATCGCGTGAACCCGGCGCAGACCACTCAGGGTCTTCAGGTAGACCGTCGCATCGCGCACCGTGAGGTCGCCGCCCTCCACCAGTGGGTAGCCGAGCTGGCGAGCGAGGTACAAATGTTCAAAATAGCTTTCGTTGAAACGCCCTGGCGTCAGCAGCACCACCAACGGTGCGTCCCCGTCGTTCGGGGCCTGACGAGCGAGGGTTTCCTGCAAGGTGCGAAAGAACCCGGCCAGGTGCTGCACTTTCAGGTCGCGGTACAGCTCGGGAAAGGCCCGGGACACAATCGTGCGGTTTTCCAGCGCATACCCGGCTCCCGAAGGCGCCTGGGTACGATCCGCCGTCACCCACCAGCGGCCATCGGGTGTGCGCGCCAGATCCACGGCATACAGATGCAGAAAGGCTCCGTCAGGCGGGCAGATGCCCTGACAGGGCCAAAGGAAGTTGTTGTGGCCGAACACCAGCTCGGCGGGCAAAAGACCTTCGGCAATCAGCCGTTGCGGACCGTAAAGATCAGCCAGCACGGCATTGAGCAATCGCGCCCGCTGAGCGATGCCGGCCGATAACTGTTGCCACTCATCAGCCGCGATGACATGGGGCAGCAGGTCCAGTTCCCACGGCCGGTCCGCGCCTTTGGGATCGGCATAAACGTTATAGGTAACGCCGTTTTCCTGAATCTGCCGGGTCAGCAGGGCCTGACGCTGCACCAACTGCGTTGGCGTGCTGCGTTGCAACTGCTCGAACAGTCGGCGCCAGTGCGGGCGCACGGCGCCACTGTCGTCGAGCAGTTCGTGATAGGTGCCCGCCATCAGCGGGTAGCGGTCTAGCAGGTCAGGCATGGAAAGCTCGGCAGACAGCAATGAAGGGGCAGACTAACGCAGGCTCGTGACGCCCGGATATACGAAAAATCCGAGCGTCGCGTACGGTTCAGAAACGTCGCAAATCGAGCGTCATCGGCAACTCGTCGCTGATTTCCAGATTGGGTATAGGAAGTTTCCCTGGCGTGTGTCCGATGCGGAAGAAGCGCGCCATTCGCCGGCTCTCCGCTTCATTGGCGTTCACCGGCAAGCTGTCGTAGTTGCGCCCGCCCGGATGGGCGACGTGATACTGGCAACCGCCCAGCGAGCGCTGCATCCAGGTGTCGAGCAGGTCGAACACCAGCGGCGCGTGGACCGGGATGGTCGGTTGCAGACAGTTGGCCGGTTGCCAGGCACGAAATCTCACCCCCGCGACGAATTCGCCTACACGCCCGGTGGGCTGCAATGGCACCGGAATGCCGTTGCAGGTCAGCAGATAACGCTGGGGCGGCAAGCCGCTGAGCTTGACCTGCAAACGCTCCAGTGACGAATCCACGTAACGCACCGTGCCGCCCATGGCGCCCTCTTCGCCCAACACGTGCCAAGGCTCGAGCGCCTGGCGCAACTCCAGTGCAATGCCACTGACGGCGTAGTCGCCAACCTTGGGAAATCGGAACTCCAGATGCGCGGCGAACCATTCGGCCCGCACCGGATAACCGGCGGCGCTGAGGTCAACGATGACATCGGCGAAATCTTGCTCGATAAAGTGCGGCAACAGAAAGCGATCGTGCAGCTCCGTGCCCCAGCGCGCCAGCTTCGGCGGCGCATAGGGCTCGCGCCAGAACCGCGCGACCAGCGCCCGCAGCAACAATTGTTGCGCCAGGCTCATGCGGGCATGGGGCGGCATCTCGAACGCACGCAGTTCCAGCAATCCGAGGCGCCCGGTGGCACCGTCCGGCGAATAGAGTTTGTCGATGCAGAACTCGGCGCGATGAGTGTTGCCCGTCACATCGATCAGCAGATTACGCAGCAATCGATCCACCAGCCATGGCGGGCATTCCTCACCCGCTTCAGGCATTTGTGCGAAAGCAATTTCCAGTTCGTACAAGGCATCGTTGCGTGCTTCATCGACGCGCGGCGCCTGGGACGTCGGGCCGATGAACAATCCGGAAAACAGGTAGGACAGCGACGGATGGTTGTGCCAGTAGCTGATCAGGCTGCGCAGCAGATCCGGGCGACGCAGAAACGGTGAGTCCCCCGGGGTCGCGCCACCCAGCACGAAATGGTTACCGCCACCCGTACCGGTATGCCGGCCGTCGATCATGAATTTCTCGGTGGTCAGTCGGGTCTGGCGCGCTTCTTCGTAGAGAAATTCGGTGCGCTCGACCAATTCATCCCAGGTCGCAGACGGCTGCACATTGACCTCGATCACCCCCGGATCCGGGGTGATGCGAAAGTTGCTCAGGCGTGGGTCGCTCGGCGGCTCGTAGCCCTCCAGCAACACCGGGCACATCAGCTCTTCGGCTGTGGCTTCGATGGCAGCGACCAGTTCGAGGTAATCCTCGACCCGCTCCAGCGGCGGCATGAACAAGTACAACCGGCCTTCCCGCGCCTCGGCACAGAAGGCGGTGCGGGTCAGCCAGTCGGCGGATTCATCGAGCTTCGGCGCGCGCTCTTGCACCTCGGCAGCTTCACTTTGATTTTGCAGTTGCGCGGTATCGGGCAACGACGGGAAGTCTTGATTCGGGTCTTGCGGATGGATGAACGGATATTCCGCCGCTGTCACCCACGGCTGCGACCCCAGCGGCAAGCGATAACCCAGCGGCGAGTCCCCCGGCACCAGACGGCAGTGCTCGTCGCGCAGATACCAGCGCCCGCTCTGCCACTGGTCGCCCTTGGCGGTGCGCGCCAGCGGCAGAACCTGGCCGATGACCTTGTCCAGCCCTTGGCTGAACACTTTGCGCAGGCGGGCCCGCTCCAGCGGTTCCTCCAGACGCGAGTCTTCAGCGCTGACGTTTTGCGGCAACATCCCTTCGCGCCAGAGGTAATAGAAATTATCTTCGTAGGCCGCAAACACAAAGCGTGTCGGAATCTTCAGGCGTTCGGCGACGCTCGCCAGAAAACGCCCGGCCAGTGCGCCATCCGCGCCGTAGTCTTCCTGCTCATCGGCGATCAGCGCGCTGTTGTGCCAGATCGGCACGCCGTCACGGCGCCAATAGCAATTGAGCGACCAGCGCGGCAGTTGCTCGCCGGGGTACCACTTGCCCTGCCCGAAATGCACCAGCCCCTTGGGCGCGTAGTGTTTACGCATGCGCTGGAACAGTTCGGCGGACAACCGCCGTTTATCCGGCCCCAGTGCCGCGGTATTCCACTCGGCGCCGTCCGGATCATCGATGGACACAAAGGTCGGCTCGCCGCCCATGGTCAGGCGCACATCGCCTTCCAGCAGGTCGGCATCGATCTGCCGGCCCAAGGCTTGAATCGCCAGCCACTGGTCGTCGGTGTAGGGCTTGGTGACCCGCGGTGCTTCCCAAATCCGCTCCACGGACATTTCGTGGCTGAATTCGCACTCGCAGGGTTCCACCAGGCCACTGATCGGGGCCGCAGAAGACGGATCGGGACTACAGGCCAACGGAATATGCCCTTCACCGGCAAACAGCCCGGAAGTCGCATCCAGGCCGATCCAGCCGGCACCAGGCAAGTACACCTCGCACCAGGCATGCAGGTCGGTGAAATCCACGTCGGTGCCGGACGGACCGTCGAGACTTTTGACGTCGGCGGTCAGCTGGATCAGGTAACCCGATACGAAACGCGCCGCCAGCCCCAGGTTGCGCAGCAGTTGCACCAGCAACCAAGCGGAGTCGCGGCACGAACCGGAGGCTTGGTCGAGGGTGTGCTCAGGTGTTTGTACACCGGGCTCCATGCGGATCAGGTAGTCGATGTCTTCGCTCAGGCGCTGGTTGAGTGCGACGAGAAAATCCACGGCGGGCAACGGTGTGCGGTCGATGCCGTCCAGATAAGCCTTGAACTTCGGCGTCAGGGGCAAGGTTTCCAGGTACGGCGCCAGTTCCTTGCGCTCATCCGCGGCATAGGCGAAGGGGATCTTTTCCGCATAGGGCTCGAGGAAGAAATCGAACGGATTGAAGATCGCCATTTCTGCCAGCAGATCGACCTCGATTCGCAATTCCTCGGTTTTCTCCGGGAACACCAGCCGCGCTAGGTAATTGCCCTGAGGGTCCTGCTGCCAGTTGATGAAATGCTGCTCGGGCGAGACTTTCAACGCATAGGACAGAATCCGCGTGCGGCTGTGAGCGGCGGGACGCAGGCGAACGATCTGCGGGCCGAGCTCAACAGCGCGGTCATAGCGGTAATGCGTGACGTGGTGCAATGCGACATGAATCGACACGGCGTGCCTCCTGCGAGCCTTGAGCGTATGGGAAAGCGGGCAAGACTTATGCCATCCAGCAATGCTGGCGCTTTCTTCGGTTGCCTGAGGCAGTACAGCACCAAAATCGGGCGATGCAGGAAAATGGTTTGACGCAGGTGCACATAAATGTGGCGATCAGACAGAAATTGGTTGGCAGTTCCGGCCTCTTCGCGGGCAAGCCCGCTCCTACAAAGGCTCGTCCAGGCCCTGAATGCAAAACGCCAACCCGAAGGTTGGCGTTCTGTTCAGCTCAAGCGAGGCTTAGCGCGGTACGACCGGCTTGCGGGTCGGTTTGGGGCCCTTGCCCTTGGCCGCGTCCTTGCGCTCCTTGGCCGCCTGCTGGTTGCGGGCGAATGCCGCCGCCTTGGCCTGTTCACGCTTGTCCCACGGATTACCGCCATCGCTGGCGCGTGGTGGCAGGCCGGTGTGCTGGGTGAGGATCTTGGTGGTCTTTTCCCCTGCAACCTTGTGGCTGCCAGCTGGCGTCGAGTTCTTGCGACGGGCGCTCTGGTAGCTGTCGGTGGACGGCTGGTGCAGCGGGATCAACTGGTTCTTGCCCGGCCCGATCAGGTCGGCACGACCCATGCGGGTCAACGCTTCACGCAGCATTGGCCAGCCTTTCGGGTCGTGATAACGCAAGAACGCCTTGTGCAGACGACGCTGCTCTTCGCTCTTGACGATGGTCACTGCGTCACTCTTGTAGGTGACCTTGCGCAGCGGGTTCTTGCCCGAGTGGTACATCGCGGTGGCGGTGGCCATCGGCGACGGGTAGAACGCCTGTACCTGGTCGGCACGGAAGCCATTGCCCTTGAGCCACAGGGCCAGGTTCATCATGTCTTCATCGGTGGTGCCCGGGTGGGCGGCGATGAAGTACGGAATCAGGTACTGCTCCTTGCCCGCTTCCTTGGAGTACTTCTCGAACATGCGCTTGAACTTGTCATAGCTGCCGATGCCCGGTTTCATCATCTGGTTGAGCGGGCCTTCCTCGGTGTGTTCCGGGGCGATCTTCAGGTAACCACCGACGTGGTGGGTCACCAGCTCCTTGACGTATTCCGGCGATTCGACCGCCAGGTCATAACGCAGGCCGGAAGCGATCAGGATCTTCTTCACACCCGGCAACTCGCGCGCACTGCGGTACAACTGGATCAGTGCCGAGTGGTCGGTGTTCAGGTTCGGGCAGATGCCTGGGAACACGCACGATGGCTTGCGGCACGCGGATTCGATTTCCGGGCTCTTGCAGGCAATGCGGTACATGTTCGCGGTCGGCCCGCCAAGGTCGGAGATCACGCCGGTAAAACCCGGGACCTTGTCACGAATCTCTTCGATTTCTCGAATGATCGACTCGTGGGAACGGTTCTGAATGATTCGGCCTTCGTGCTCGGTGATCGAACAGAAGGTGCAGCCGCCGAAGCAGCCACGCATGATGTTCACCGAGAAACGGATCATGTCGTAGGCCGGGATTTTCTCCTTGCCGTACGCCGGGTGCGGAATGCGCGCGTAAGGCATACCGAACACGTAGTCCATTTCTTCGGTGGTCATCGGAATCGGTGGCGGGTTGAACCAGACGTCCACTTCACCGTGCTTCTGCACCAGGGCGCGGGCGTTGCCCGGGTTGGTTTCCAGGTGCAGCACGCGGTTGGCGTGTGCGTAGAGCACCGCATCGTTGCGGACTTTTTCCACCGACGGCAGACGTATCACGGTCTTGTCGCGGGTCATGCGCGGGCTGGCCAGGATCTGCACGACCTTGGCTTCCTGCGGATCCTCGACCGGACCTTTTTCCTGCTCGATGGCACAGGCCTGGGTGTCCTGGGTGTTGACGTACGGGTTGATGATCTTGTCGATCTTGCCCGGACGGTCGATGCGCGTGGAATCGACTTCGTACCAGCCTTGTGGCGTGTCACGACGGATGAACGCGGTACCGCGCACGTCGGTGATGTCTTCGATCTTGTGACCATAGGACAAACGCTGGGCGACTTCGACGATGGCTCGCTCGGCGTTGCCGTAAAGCAGGATGTCGGCGCTGGCATCGATCAGGATCGAGTTGCGCACACGGTCCTGCCAGTAGTCGTAGTGGGCGATACGGCGCAGGGAAGCTTCGATGCCGCCGAGCACGATCGGCACGTGTTTGTAGGCTTCCTTGCAGCGCTGGCTGTAGACCAGGCTGGCGCGGTCAGGACGCTTGCCCGCCAGGCCACCCGGCGTGTAGGCGTCGTCGGAACGGATCTTCTTGTCCGCGGTGTAGCGGTTGATCATCGAGTCCATGTTGCCGGCCGCAACACCGAAGAACAGGTTCGGCTCACCGAGCTTCATGAAGTCGTCTTTGGACTGCCAGTTCGGCTGGGCAATGATCCCGACGCGGAAGCCCTGGGACTCCAGCAGCCGGCCGATAATCGCCATGCCGAACGACGGGTGATCGACGTAGGCATCACCGGTAACGATGATGATGTCGCAGGAATCCCAGCCGAGCTGATCCATCTCCTCCCTGCTCATGGGCAGGAACGGCGCTGGCCCGAAACATTCGGCCCAATATTTTGGATAGTCAAATAACGGCTTGGCTGCTTGCATGTCGATGACCGGTGTTGAGATGAAAAATCGCGGGCGCGGAATATAGCACAAAATTTGACCAATTCCGACAACAATGGTCGGTTTCTCTTCGATCCAACGCTCCCGCACACCTGACCCGGACGATACGCGCTTTACAGCTCCGTGAAGCGCAAAAACGGCAATGACGCCAACTGCCCCCATCATCATCCCGTTCATGGAAGCTGATGCGGCAACCGCTCAAGGATGAAAACCCATGTCACCCAAACCGCCACCCAAAAGCATAGTCACCGTCGATGTCCACCCCCATCCCAAGCTGCCCTCGGACGGACACACCCCGTTGCCCGACACCCTGCCGCGTATCGATTTCGGCTTGCCAGTCACGATGAATCCACGAATCCCTCCCAAGGGGACCGGGACACCGGGAAATGTCGACCTCGATGCCATCACGCCAGCACCGCCCGTAACGGCCAGCGAGTTACCTTCCGCTCCAGTGCCTGCCCTCCCGTCGACACCGCGTCCGCTGGAGCATTATTGGCTCGCCTCGGCGGCTCAGCTTCCCGCACCCGACGCCCTGGGTTTCAGAACGTTCAAGGGACGCCAGTATGTCGATGTGCCGGGTGGTGGCATCGTACATATCACTGCGGATCCGGACACCGGCCTGTACCGGGCCAAACTGCCGAGCGAACTGCAAGCGTCAGGCCCGGTGCTCGTGCGCGATCCCGAGAGCACGCTCTGGTATTCGCTGGATGACGTTGAGCCAACGACCTACCCGTTGACCAATACCCGCCTGGAAGCCTTTCGCACGAGTCTGGACTTCACCGGCGTCGAACCGGGCAGCGACGGGCTCTATCGGCACAATGGCAAACTCTACGCGGTCATCCAGAACCGCGCCTACCAGGTCCTGCATGACCTTGAGGCCTCCTCGCCGCAGGCTCCGGTGATGCGCATCATCCGGGCAGAGGATCCCATCGCCCTGGACGACCACAACCTGTATGTCGCGACGCGCCCCGGGAGGTCAGAGCCGATTGTTTTCGACAGGCAGAACGGCTGGGTGGGAATCGCTGTCTTTGGCGCGGGCGGAATGCGGGCGGGAAGAGAAAATACCGTGCAAAACAAGTTTGCCGCGGGAATAGCGCAATTGTATACAGAGGCCGCCATACTTGAGACGGCCAGACAGAAGAGACTTCAACTGACGTCTAGCTGGGATAGAACTGTCGGCACGGAAGGTGAAAGAACGGCTCTGATACTTTTGGAAGTGCAAATTCGCCGAGAACTCGCTTTATTGGAAAATATGGTCACCAAGTACGTCGACGAACACGATTGGCTGATTCTTGTTAAAGCAAACGGCGTCTATAGAAACGAACTGCATGAACTTCGGGAGCTTAACCTTGCAGCTTACGACCGGCTCATTGCTGCCATGGATGTGCGCAGATCCCTGGAAATTCGGCCAGCCAATGACCCGACTACCTATCGGGCCACCGCCGACTACCTGATGAATAAACGCAACCTCCTGGAAAAGAGCGAGAAAATTGCGCATGAGATTCAGAAAAAGTCGCGCTCCTCGGAGCTCGAGTTGACTGCCCTGGGTTATGACGCGAAGGAGATTCACGAAGTAACCGCCAGCTGGGTCGAAGCCCGAAGCCGATTGCTGACGGACGACCCAAATAACAGTGACTTCGAAGCGGTGCAATTGGCGCACTCTTTTATCGAGGTCGCGACCGCATTCCGCGGGATCGAGAGCATTCCCGCTGATGCTCGCATTGCGGCGCTGACCGGTCTGCTCGACCAAAGCGCGGCAACCAGGGATTCGTATGAGCATCTCGACCTGCCGCCAGACTCCCCACAAGCCAACTCTCGGCGAGAAATTACAGAAGCCATCCAGGCCTTCGAAAATGCCGTCGAACATCAAATAGCGCGCGAACACCGAGACCGGAAAAATACCTCGGCGCGATCGGCACAGGATGAGTCGATTGATTTCGACTTCATCCCGCCACAAAACAGGACCGGGCCCGCTCCCAAGCCCAGACGAATGTTTCGCGCCAAACACCACGGTGTCTACAAGATCAGTGTCGGTCAACCGCGTCGCACCGTGACGGGCGAAGAGCTGATCGACGTGATCGATCCCAACAACTCGGCGCAGGTTTTGCGAACCTACGAAAAGCGGGAGGGAGAATGGCATCGAATACGCTCCGAACAAACCAGAGCGCTGCCCGAGCTGATGGCACGAGCCACCCGGCGGCTGGACCGGTTCGAGGTGCACCTGAGCAAAGCCAGGCGGGATGAACGGGCCAAACGCAACGCCACCAATATCGTCGAATTTCTCGGCGGCAAGGCCGAAACGCTCGACGATCTGGCCCGACAGCTCGAACACGCTCCAAATCCGACCGGGGAGACTATCGACGGCCTCGTCCAGCGCCTGAGGCACGACAGTCAGCGTCTACGCGCGGAAGGCGAGGACATCCGCATCCGGCTCTACAAGGACAAAACCTTTCTGAGTGCGGACCGACTGGCGTACTTGATCAGCGCGGGGCACATCAGCGCGGTGAAAACCCATAACCGAGTGGCGCGTGGCAAAGGTAAGGAAAAACACTTTCTCGACATTTACTCACTCAATGACAGCCACACCGGAGAGCCGTTGTGGCATGCCCATTTCCACTACGAAAAGAACGACAGCCTTGCGTTGAACTTCATGGACAAGGGCGGTCATCTCAAAACCCTCGAGCAGAGCGGAACAGGTATTTCAGCCCAGCGCCGGGACGAACAGGCCGGTCGAGAGCACATCGCCATCTGGCGCCATACGATTGATGGCCGGACGGCGCAGCGGATTTTTGACCTGACCGCGTAAGGCCATTGCAATTGGCCGGCGGTGCGCGCCGGCCGATCGCTGTTGAATATATATGTACCGCTCTTCGCCGTGATTTTCCTGCTAAAAAAATCGCGAACCAATAGAGGCTCCACGAAACCGTCAATCAAAAAACCGGCAATGACGCCGAATGCCCCTTCAGCATCCCATTTATGGAGGCCGATGCGGCAATCACTCAAGGATGAAAACCCATGTCACCCAAACCGCCACCCAAAGGCACAGTCACCGTCGATGTCCACCCCCATCCCAAGCTGCCCTCGGACGGACACACCCCGTTGCCCGACACCCTGCCGCGTATCGATTTCGGCTTGCCAGTCACGACGAATCCACGAATCCCTCCCAAGGGGACCGGGACACCGGGAAATGTCGACCTCGATGCCATCACGCCAGCACCGCCCGTAACGGCCAGCGAGTTACCTTCCGCTCCAGTGCCTGCCCTCCCGTCGACACCGCGTCCGCTGGAGCATTATTGGCTCGCCTCGGCGGCTCAGCTTCCCGCACCCGACGCCCTGGGTTTCAGGACGTTCAAGGGACGCCAGTATGTCGATGTGCCGCGCGGCGGCATCGTGCATATCACTGCGGATCCGGACACCGGCCTGTACCGGGCCAAGCTGCCGAGCGAACTGCAAGCATCAGGCCCGGTGCTCGTGCGCGATCCCGAGAGCACGCTCTGGTATTCGCTGGATGACGTTGAGCCAACGACCTACCCGCTGACCAATACCCGCCTGGAAGCCTTTCGCACAAGCCTGGACTTCACCGGCTCCGAACCGGGCAGCGACGGGCTCTATCGACACGATGGCAAACTCTACGTGGTCATTGAAGACCGCGCCTATCAAGTCCTGCATGATCTTGAGGCTTCCTCGCCGCAGGCTGCGGTGATGCGCGTCGTCCGCACAGAGGATCCCGTCGCCCTGGACAACCGCAACCTGTATGTCGCGACACGCCCGGGAAGGTCGGAGCCCGTGGTTTACGATGTACTGGACGGCTGGGTGGGAACCAAGGTGCCCGGCGCGGGCGGGATGATGCGTAGCGAACCTGATCGCCCTGCTCGTCAAGGCCTGAAAGACAGACTGTTATCGGCTTTCGACCGACTGCGCAGCCCGGAATCTCGTGCCGCAGACTTGTACCCATCCCTCGACACGGAGCAGATCAAAGCACTTGTCCGATCGCTGGGAGACGACGTCGATGGCGGTTTGGCCCGCCGCAAAACCGAGTACAAAACGCTCAAGGACCAACTGAAATCCTGGATCACACAGTCGTCCGCCTCATCGACGCCAGAACCAACAAAACGCTGGGCGGAACAAGTCGCCCAAGAGATAAAGCGCTGCTGGCGTCAGCAGACCGGGACAACGCTCAAGCTGCAGCCTGGGAATGGAACCCTTCCAGCGTTGAACGCTGATTTCAGCCATGTCCGGACGCTGGATCTGAAAGACATCACCTGGTCGGACACGGTCGACACATTCCTCACTGGCTTTTCCCGCCTTGAACATCTGACGGTGACCCGCTCCACCCTGGATAAACTGCCTGCCGCCGTGGCTGAAATGTCCGATCTGAGCACGTTGAATCTAAGTTCGAACCGTATTCAGCTCAATGAGCAAACAAGCGCAAAGCTGAGCGCGCTCAGCAAGCTGGAAAACATCGATCTGTCGAGCAATCCCCTTGGGACAATGCCTGATTTCAGCGCCATGTCCGAACTCAAGGCTCTTAACCTGAGCAACACGCAACTGGATCAGTGGCCCACGGGCCTGCAACATCAGGCCAAGCTGGAAATCGTCGACTTGCGCAACAACCAGCTGCGCGAAGTTCCTCAGGCAAACCTGAACCCGACGGCCGATCAACTCGAAACCATCGCCCGAATCAACGGAGTTACGCTACTTGAAGGCAATCGATTCCCTGTCGGTTACTGGAAATCCTTTGAACTGTATTGGCAACGCGTGGCGGCCGAATATCCCGACCTGAGCACCACCACCCGACCCGGTGCGTTCAGGATCGACGGCGATATCCCCGAGGTCGCGATAGTGCAGCGGATGTACCCTGATAAGAACGAAGGAGCTGCCAGGGAGTATCTGATCGGCCTGGGTGATGGCGCTGAAGCGCAGATCGCCCGACGCATTCAGGCATTCGATTTATTGGAAACACAGCTGGAGCGCTACATAGCCGACAGTCAACCCGGTTCATCCAGCACCGCCAACGCAGAAAAAATCCAGGTGAAACGTCTCGCCAGAATAATCAAGGGCTGCTGGCTTGAAGGTTCGGAGACAACATTAAGGCTGCCATCCGTAAACGGAGCACTTCCGGCTCTGACAGCGGATTTCAGTCACGTCAAAATGCTCAGTATGGATTCAGTCAACTGGTCGGACGCTTCCAATACCTTCCTGTCGAATTTTCCCAACCTGGAATCGTTGAGCATTGCCCACTCCCAGGTCGAGAGGCTTCCCCCCAGCATTGGCGAAATGAAAAAGCTGAGCTACCTGAGCCTGACCTCCAGCAACATGACACTGGATGCGCAAAGCGCTTCGACACTGAGCGCCCTGAGCCAACTCAAGGTAGTCGATCTTTCCAATAACCCGCTGCAGATAGCACCCGACTTTAGTGCCATGTCCGAGTTGAACTCCGTCAATCTGCAGAACACGCAGATTGGTCAATGGCCGACAGGATTACTGGACAAGACCGCGTTGACGGGCATCGATTTGAGCAACAATCGGTTACGTGAAGTGCCCCAGGCCAACCTCAACCCCGCTCCTGAACATCTGGAAACAGTCGCCCGGATCAATGCTGTCACGCGGCTCGAGGGCAACGAATTCCCTTCCCAGTATTGGAGAAAATTCGACGGCTACTGGCGACGGCTGAACGAGGCTCACCCGGAACTGATGGCCCCTGCCTATTCCAAAGCATTTGATAGCGAAAACTCTTGGGCACAGCGTTACCGCGAACTGTATCCGCAAAAAGGTATCAAGGAATGCAGGGAATACATATGGAGCCATGAGAAAGGAGTTTTCTCACGCAAATTGAACGGGTTGGAGCAAGAGTTCAGCGTATTGACAAGCCAGCTTGACGCCTGGGTGTACTCGGGTGGAGGCAATCGCCAAGGTTACATTCGTGCCAATCAGTTACAGATCAACGCCCAGACCCGCAGTCACCGAACCAAGGCCCGGGATCGAATCATCAGTTGCTGGCGACGGGAAGGCAATCAAAAACTCGCCGCCGACGGAACGCCGATCGGCTGGGAACTGAATCTCGGAAGACTGATATTGCCGACCCTGCCGGATCTGAGCGTCGACTTCAGCCACGTTGGATCACTCAGATTGAACAACATGAACCTGACGGCTTCCCCTGAAGGTTTCCTGACCCGCTTTCGTCACTTACGCTGGCTGGATATGTCGCACAACCGGCTCAGGGACTTACCCCCCGCAGTGGGAGAAATGCATGCAATGACGCGCCTGTTCCTGCAAAAAAACCAACTGCAACTGAACACCGAGACCGCGCGGATCCTTTTCAGCCGAACAACACTCAGATTGTTATGGCTGCATGACAACCCCCAATTAGGTGTACTCCCCGACTTCAGTCTGATATCGGATATACGCACGGCCAGCCTGGCGAATACAGGTATCAATGCCTGGCCGACCGGTCTGTTTGACCAACCCCGCCTGACCGATATCGATCTGAGCAACAATCAGATCACAACGATTCCCGACTTCGTCACCGCACCGACCGCGGATCGGCTGGCGCATTCGGTACAGGTCAATAGCGGCACGCTGATAACCAACAATCCGCTGTCTGATGCCACCCACGTGCAGTTGGCAACATACAGTGAGCGACTGACCGCTGCCGGAACACCGCTGATCCGCGAACCCAACCTGCTCACAACGTCTTCCGTCCATACGAGGCAGCCCGAGCCCGCGACGAGCGCGGTAGAGATGCACCCGGCGTGGATCACAGGATTGTCCGCCGACCAGGTCTCAGCCAGAAGGGAGCAATGGCGCATGTTGCGTGAGCAGCAGGGCTCGGACGGCTTCTTCAACATCATTCGCAGTCGCATCGGCCATCCTGATTTTCGGCGACAAGCCTGGGAAGTGATCGATGTCATTACCGAAAACAATCCACAGTCGCGAGCCTTGCGCAGGGAGCTGTTCGATCGCGCGTGCGAAGCGGGATGCACTGACCTTGCAGCTGCCACCTTCACCGATCTGCAAATCCTGGCAATCAGTCACAAGGCGCGTATCCAGGCCAAACTCGATTTGAACGGGACACCACTGGTGGATTTATCCAAAGGGCTGTTTCGGCTGAGACAGGTCGACGACATCGCGGCGGCTGACCTGGAGTCCAGCAGGGCAATGGCCAGCGATCCGACGACATCCGCAGAGCAGAGAAGATTCCATCTCAATCGAATACACGATCCCCATGAAATGACGATGGCCTATCGCTTTGGCCTCAAGGACCGGTTGCAATTGCCGTTTCAGCCGGAAACACTCAGCTACATCGGAATGGCCAACGTGCACCCGACAATGCTCGATGCGGCCTATCGAAAAGTCGTTGCGCTGGACGGTTCGCCCGAAGAGTTTCAGGCACTGGTGTCCATGGATTTCTGGCAGGACTTCATCACTCACAAATATCAGTCGCAATTCGACGCGAATCGTCAGCCGTTTCAGGATCGGCAGGCGATACTGGACAACCAGAAGTTCCAAGGGCAGCTGGCTGAGTCTGAATACAATGCCCAGTCCGATGATGTGCAGGCACAGCTTGCGATTACAGAAGCGACGTTGATCCAGGCCGTGACGCGGCAAGAACTTCAACTACCTTCGACTATCGATGGTCATCTCGCCAGCAACACGTCTGGAGATGAGCTCCCGCCCACGCAGTGAGAACGTCGTTCAAGTATCGATGCAGCTGGCCGAATCGTTTCGGCCGGCTGTCATTCGTCGTCGAAGTTGTAACTGCCTGGCGCGAGATTTTCGAATCGGGTGTATTTGCCGATGAACGCCAGCCGTGACGTGCCGATCGGACCGTTCCGCTGCTTGCCGATAATGATTTCGGCGATACCCTTGTGCTCGGTTTCCGGGTGATAAACCTCATCCCGGTACACGAACATGATGACGTCGGCGTCCTGCTCGATCGCTCCGGATTCGCGCAAGTCGGAGTTGATCGGGCGTTTGTTCGGTCGTTGCTCCAGGGAACGGTTGAGCTGGGACAGCGCCACTACCGGGCAGTTGAATTCCTTGGCCAGGGCTTTCAGGGAACGGGAGATTTCGGAAATCTCGTTGGTCCGGTTATCACCACCGGAACCCGGAATCTGCATCAATTGCAGGTAGTCGATCATGATCAGCGCCACGTCGCCGTGCTCACGCACCAGGCGCCGGGTCCGGGCACGCATTTCCGAGGGGCTGATACCGGCGGTATCGTCGATGAACAGCTTGCGATCGTTAAGCAGATTGACCGCTGAAGTCAGGCGCGGCCAGTCATCGTCGTCAAGGCGACCCGCACGGACCTTGGTCTGGTCGATGCGGCCAAGGGACGACAACATACGCATGATCAGCGATTCGCCTGGCATTTCCAGCGAGTAAACCAGCACGCACTTATCGCTGCGCAACACGGCGTTTTCCACCAGGTTCATCGCAAAGGTGGTTTTACCCATGGACGGACGACCCGCGACGATGATCAGGTCGGCCGGCTGCAGGCCGCTGGTTTTTTCGTCGAGGTCGGTATAGCCGGTGGACAGGCCGGTGATGGCGTTGTCGGTATTGAACAAGGTGTCGATACGGTCGATGGCCTTGGTCAGCAGGTCGTTGACGCTGACCGGACCACCCGTTTTCGGCCGGGCTTCAGCGATCTGGAAGATCTGCCGTTCAGCTTCATCGAGAATCTCTTCAGCAGTGCGCCCTTCCGGATTGAACGCACTGTCGGCGATTTCCGTAGCAATGCCGATCAACTGGCGCAAAGTCGCCCGCGCGCGAACGATCTGCGCATAGGCCTTGATGTTGGCGACGGACGGGGTGTTTTTCGCCAATTCGCCCAAGTAACCGAGACCGCCGACCTGTGAAGTCTGACCTTCCTTGTCCAGCTGTTCGGACAGGGTCACGACGTCAATCGGCATGTTCTGATCGGCCAGCTTGGCGATCGCACGGAAAATCAGACGGTGGTCATGTCGATAGAAATCGCCGTCGGAGACTTGATCGAGCACGCGTTCCCAGGCGTTGTTGTCCAGCATCAGACCACCGAGTACAGCCTGTTCGGCTTCGATGGAATGCGGCGGCACTTTTAGCGCGGCGGTTTGCAGATCGTATTGCTCAGGAGCGGAGATATCGTTCATGGCCACTTGGTTGTTTAGAAAAAGCAGGGGTTGAAAAACAGGAGCTACCAGAAAGACAAAGGGCACGACCTGTAAACAGGATCGTGCCCGATGTTACCGGCAAGCACCCGAGGGTGCCAGCCGACAAGTGCTGCTTAAGCTGCTACCACGACAACGCGTACGGTGGCTTCAACTTCGGCGTGCAGGTGCACGGCTACGTCGAATTCGCCTACGTTGCGGATGGTGCCGTTCGGCAGACGAACTTCGCTCTTCTGCACTTCAACGCCAGAGGCGGTCAGTGCGTCAGCGATGTCGTGAGTACCGATCGAACCGAACAGCTTGCCTTCGTCGCCAGCGGTGGCAGTGATGGTCACTTCCAGCTCGGCCAGTTGGGCAGCGCGGCTTTCAGCCGACGATTTACGATCTGCTGCAGCTTTTTCCAGCTCGGCACGACGCTCTTCGAACGCAGCCAGGTTGGCTGGGGTCGCAGCGGTAGCTTTGCCGTAAGGCAGCAGGTAGTTACGACCGTAACCAGCCTTAACGTTCACTTTGTCACCCAGGTTGCCCAGGTTGGTGACTTTTTCCAGAAGGATCAGTTGCATGTGAAAATCCTCTTAACTTTTAACCTTCACCGTTCGCGTTATCGGCATCTTTCGGTGCCGAACGACCGCGAAAATCAATCAGGCTGTCGACGATGGCCAGGACCACCAGCAACGGATAGATCAGTTGCATGAACAGCAACAGCGTCACGTACAACCCCACCAGCCAGAACCTGGCCAGTCGCTTCTGCGCCACCAGCCCGTGAATCAGGGCCAGCCCGGCGAACACCAGCGGTACGCTGCACAACGGCGTCAACATGGCCATCTGCGGACCGATGTTCGGCCCCAGAAGCATGCACGCCAGCAGCAACATCGCCGGCAACAGCGGGAAGCGGATGGCGCGAAACTCGCGACCAAAACCGCCCGGGTTGTACAACAACGCCTGCCAGTAGCGCCCGACAAGCAGGCTCAGCAAGCTGACGATTTGCAACAACGCCGCAATCAGGCCGGTCAGGACCGGTGCAATCAGGGACGCGAAACGCGCTTGTTCGTCTACCGACAACTTCTGGTAGACGTCACCGAGTAGCGACGGCATGACCTTGATCAAAGCCTGCGCCAGCATCTCGATCTGGGGAGCAAAAGCTGTCCCCAACACCACTGAAAACACCACTCCCATCGCTATGCTGACCAGCAGCACGCGGTTCCAGGACTCGCTTGCGCGCAAAACCAACGCAAGGCTCGCAGACCCCAGCAGCACCAGAAGTGCCCGTGGGTCATCGGAGTAAAGCCACCAGGCCAATGCCGGCAGCAGTCCCAGAGCAAGAACGCCCAAGGCGTCCCTCAATCCGCGCCGCAGGAGCACAAGGCATCCGGCGGCAGCACCCAACCAATACAACAACGGCATCGCCGCGCATCCAGCCACTACGAGAGTGGCCTGCATACGGCCGCGCATGATGAACTCAGCTATGGCCCGCATGCATTCAATCCTTTGCTACGTGTCGACTGCCCGGTCTCAGCGGCCGTGGCTGTCGGTGTAGGCCAGCAGGGCCAGGAAGCGGGCGCGCTTGATAGCGGTGGCCAGCTGACGCTGATAACGAGCTTTGGTACCGGTGATGCGGCTTGGAACAATTTTGCCGGTCTCGGATACGTAGGCTTTCAGAGTGTTGAGATCTTTGTAATCGATCTCTTTCACGTCTTCAGCGGTGAAGCGGCAGAATTTACGACGACGGAAGAAACGTGCCATTTGATAGGCTCCTTAAAAGGTCCGTGGATTACTCGTCAGCGTTATCGCTGTTGTCGCTGTCATCACTGTCAACGCTTTCAGCGCCTTCGTGCTCAGGACGGTCGCGACGCTCACGGCGCTCACTGCGGTTTTCTTCAGCCTTGAGCATCTCGGACTGGCCGGTAACGGCTTCGTCGCGACGGATGACCAGGTTACGGATCACTGCATCGTTGTAGCGGAAGTTGTCTTCCAGCTCGGCCAGGGCCTTGCCAGTGCACTCAACGTTCAGCATCACGTAGTGAGCCTYGTGAACATTGTTGATTGCGTAGGCCAGTTGACGACGGCCCCAATCTTCCAGACGGTGGATTTTGCCGCCGTCTTCTTCGATCAGCTTGGTGTAACGCTCAACCATGCCGCCGACTTGCTCGCTTTGATCCGGGTGGACCAAAAAGATGATTTCGTAATGACGCATGAATGCTCCTTACGGGTTGTAGCCTGCCGCTCAAAAGCGGTCAGACAAGGAGTGAATGACACTTATGGACTTGCGGACGCTAGACACGTTGGTGCCTGCCATCACAGCAAGGGGCGCAATTGTAGAGAAGGGGCGAGGGAGGCGCAAGGTAATTGGTGATTATTTGAACAGCTCGTTCACACCACAATTTTTGCCTCACTACAAACCCCTGTGGGAGCGAGCTTGCTCGCGATGAGGGCACCACATTCAACATTGATGCTGAATGTGACACCGCCATCGCGAGCAAGCTCGCTCCCACAGGAGATTTGCAGCAGGTCAGGACTTCTTGACGGCAGCCTTGGCTTTGACGGCGCGCTGGCGCTGCGCTTCGAACAGACAGACCCCCGTCGCCACGGAAACGTTGAGACTGCTGACACTACCGGCCATCGGCAGATTCACCAGGTAGTCGCAATGTTCGCGGGTCAGGCGACGCATGCCCTTGCCTTCGGCACCCATGATCAGGATGGTCGGGCCAGTGAGGTCTTGGTCATAAAGACTGACTTCGGCCTCCCCCGCCGTACCGACAACCCACAAGCCGCGCTGCTGGAGCTTTTCCAGGGTGCGCGCCAGGTTGGTCACGGCAACCAGCGGAATCACTTCCGCCGCGCCGCAGGCGATTTTTCGTACAACCGGAGTCAGGGTCGCTGACTTGTCCTTCGGCACGATCACTGCCAGCGCACCCGCCGCATCGGCCGAACGCAGGCAGGCGCCGAGGTTGTGCGGATCGGTCACGCCGTCGAGCACCAGCAACAACGGCGCGCCGTCGGTGCGATCGAGCAGCTCGTCGAGCATCGCCTCGCCCCAGACCTGGCTCGGACTCACGTCCGCGACCACACCCTGGTGTACACCTTCGACCCAGGCGTCCATTTCGCGGCGCTCGGCCTGGCCGACCTGGACCCGGTTTTCGTTCGCCAGCTCAATCAGCGTCTGGACCCGAGGGTCATTGCGACCTTCGGCCAGCCAGATCTGCTTCACGCGTTTCGGGTGGTGACGCAACAACGCTTCTACAGCATGTACGCCGTAGATCTTTTCCAACTGACTCATGGCTTGGCCTTAGGTTTACGCGCCCCGCCACTCTTGGCTGGAGCCGAGCCCGCTTTTGGCGGGCCTTTACGATGTTTGCTCGGTTTGGCTGGCTTGCCGCCGACAGCCTTGTCAGGCGCCGACCGACTGGTCTTTCCCCCAGACGCCGCTTTACCGCCGCTTTTCGCACCGGCCAGCAACGCCTGTTTCATTTCACGGCTTTTGCGCACTTCGGCGTTTTTCGCCGCCGCATCGCTCGGGCGATAGGCCTCGACCGCTTTTTCCTTGGCAGGACGACGACCGGTTTTCGCCGGGGCCGGTTCTGCGACTGTTTTAGTAGAAGGCGCCGCAGGTGCCGCCGTTTCGGTACCACGTTTTTTGCGACCGATCGGCGCACTGATGGTTTTCTCGGCCATCTCGAAGTCGATCTTGCGTTCGTCGAGGTCGACGCGCATGACCCGCACTTCCACGGTGTCACCCAGGCGGAAACTGCGACCGGTACGCTCACCGGCCAGGCGATGGTGCACAGGATCGAAGTGGTAGTAATCGCCCGGCAGCGCGGTGACGTGCACCAGGCCTTCGACGTAGATATCGGTCAACTCGACGAACAGACCAAAACCGGTCACTGCGGTGATCACACCCGGGAACGATTCGCCCACGCGGTCTTTCATGAACTCGCACTTGAGCCAGTTCACCACGTCGCGAGTCGCTTCATCGGCACGGCGCTCGCTCATCGAGCACTGCTCGCCGAGCTGCTCCAGGGCCGCCTCGTCATACGGATAGATGCGCGCCTTCGGAATGGTCATCGCACCAGCACGACGAACGTGCGGGGTGTTCTGCTTCGAATGGATCACGCTGCGAATCGCCCGGTGCGTGAGCAAGTCCGGGTAACGGCGGATCGGCGAGGTGAAGTGGGTATAGGCTTCGTAATTCAGGCCGAAGTGGCCCTGGTTATCGGCGCTGTACACCGCCTGGCTCAACGAGCGCAGCATGACGGTCTGGATCAGGTGGAAATCCGGACGATCCTTGATACCGGCCAGCAGTGCCTGGTAATCCTTCGGCGACGGACCATCCTTGCCTTTGTGCAGGGACAGGCCGAGCTCGCCAAGGAAGGCGCGCAGCTTTTCCAGTCGCTCCGGTGGCGGACCATCGTGAACGCGGTACAGCGCCGGGATTTCGTGCTTTTTCAGGAATTCCGCGGTAGCCACGTTGGCCGCCAGCATGCATTCCTCGATCAGCTTGTGAGCGTCATTGCGCACGGTCGGACGGATTTCGGCAATCTTGCGCTCGGTACCGAAGATGATCCGGGTTTCCTGGGTTTCGAAATCGATCGCGCCACGCACATGACGAGCCGCCAGCAACACCTTGTACAGCGAGTAGAGCTGCTTGAGGTGCGGCACCACGTCGGTGTATTCGCCGCGCAGCTTGCGAGCTTCGGTGGCTTTCGGCGTTTCCAGCATGGCGCTGACCTTGTTGTAGGTCAGGCGGGCATGGGAGTGGATCACCGCTTCGTAGAAGCAGTAGTCGGTCATTTCGCCGGATTTGGAGATGGTCATCTCGCAAACCATGGCCAGGCGATCGACTTGCGGGTTCAACGAGCACAAACCGTTGGACAGCTGCTCAGGCAGCATCGGGATCACGCGTTCAGGGAAGTACACCGAGTTGCCGCGAACCTGCGCTTCGGCATCCAGCGCCGAACCGAGCTTCACGTAGCTGGATACGTCGGCAATCGCCACGTACAGCTTCCAGCCGCCCGAGAACAGGCGCAGCTTGCCCGGACGGGCTTCACAGTAGACCGCATCGTCGAAGTCGCGGGCATCTTCGCCGTCGATGGTGACGAACGGCAGATGGCGCAGGTCGATGCGCTTCTCTTTGTCCTTTTCTTCGACTTCCGGCTTGAGCTTGCCGGCTTCCTTGAGCACAGCATCGGGCCAGACGTGAGGAATGTCGTAGGTACGCAGGGCGACATCGATCTCCATGCCCGGCGCCATGTAGTTGCCCACGACCTCAACCACGTCGCCTTGCGGCTGGAAGCGTGGCGTCGGCCAGTGAGTGATCTTCACTTCGACGAACTGACCGATCTGCGCGTTGGCGTTACGACCCGGCGTGACCAGCACTTCCTGCTGGATTTTCGGGTTGTCGGCAACCACGAAACCGATGCCACCCTCTTCAAAGTAGCGGCCGACGATGCTCTCGTGAGCCCGGGACACCACTTCAACGATCATGCCTTCACGGCGACCGCGACGATCCAGGCCGGAAACCCGCGCCAGGGCACGGTCACCGTCAAACACCAGGCGCATCTGCGCCGGGCTCATGAACAGGTCGTCACTGCCGTCGTCCGGCACCAGGAAGCCGAAGCCATCACGGTGACCGCTGATGCGACCCAGGATCAGGTCGAGCTTGTCCACCGGCGCATAAGTGCCGCGTCGGGTGTAGATGAGTTGAGCATCGCGCTCCATGGCGCGCAGGCGGCGGCGCAGGGCTTCGATCTGGTCTTCCGTGGTCAGACCAAACTCTTCGACCAGTTGCTCGCGGTTAGCAGGCGAACCTCTATCAGCAAGGTGCTGAAGGATCAGTTCACGGCTAGGAATAGGGTTTTCGTATTTTTCCGCTTCACGAGCGGCCTCGGGATCGAGGGACTGCCAATCGGCCATTAGAGAGTTTTCACCTTGTCTATATGCGGGTTAGTTTGGCATAGGCGTAATGAAACGGGAAATTTCAGGCTAAGACGACCCATCTAAAGCCCTGTATCGACATCGCAAAGCTGTTTTGAAGGCCGCTGGCGAAATTTTCCAGGTTTTTTTGATCCCGGGGGTTTACAGTTAAAAAGACGCTCCGTATAGTGCGCGCCATCGACGACGGACAACGTTGCCGATACTGCCCAGATGGTGAAATTGGTAGACACGCCAGCTTCAGGTGCTGGTGACCGCAAGGTCGTGGAAGTTCGAGTCTTCTTCTGGGCACCAATTTCGAGCTTGAGATTAGTTCAATTTCAAGGCTCACACAAAAACCCGCGAAAGCGGGTTTTTGCATTTTTGACCATTGGTTTATTAATTTGAAATCAGGGGTTTACAGATCAAATAGCTCTCCGTATAGTGCGCCACATCAACAGCGGCAACGCTGAAGATGAATGCCCAGATGGTGAAATTGGTAGACACGCCAGCTTCAGGTGCTGGTGACCGCAAGGTCGTGGAAGTTCGAGTCTTCTTCTGGGCACCAATTCAAATTCAAGGTTACGACCTTGGATTTCACAAAAACCCGCGAAAGCGGGTTTTTGCGTTTCTGCCTTCTGAAAAGCAACACGCCCCCTCTGTAGGAGCGAGCTTGCTCCGGGCGGCGTTCCGACGATGCACTCAAGGGTGACACTTGTTAGCAGACAGAACGCGTCTTCGTTCACGCCCATCGCGAGCAAGCTCGCTCCTACGGGATTTATCGGCGCATTTGAGAAACAATATCGTTTATCATTGTTGCAAGTTTTTGCAATGCGACAGTGAGGAACCCTGCGAATGATGTTTCGAAATACCCTGCGCCGTGGCCTGACCATTACCCTGCTCGGCCTGGCGCTCGCCACTCCCCTCACCCAAGCCGCCGACCCGGTTGCCCTGACCCTCTACAACGGCCAACACAAAGAAGTCGGCGACGCGGTTGCCAAAGCTTTCGAAGCCAAGACCGGGATCCACGTCAATGTGCGCAAAGGCAGCAGCAACCAGCTCGCCAGCCAGATCGTCGAAGAAGGCGATCGCTCTCCCGCCGATGTGATCTACACCGAAGAGTCGCCGCCACTGAACAAACTCGGCGAACAAGGCCTGCTGGCCAAGGCGGATGACGCCACGCTGGCCGTTCTGCCCAAGGAATACGTCGCCGGCAATGGCACCTGGATTGGCGTGACCGCCCGGGTACGCGTTGTGGCCTACAACCCGAAACTGGTCGATGAAAAAGACCTGCCGAAGTCGGTGATGGAGTTCGCCAATCCAAAATGGCAAGGCAAGGTCGGCTTCGTGCCCACCAGTGGTGCCTTTCAGGAACAAGCCGTCGCGATCATCAAAGTTCACGGCATGGATGCTGCCGAAGAATGGCTGACCGGACTGCGCGCATTCGGCAAGACCTACAGCAATAACATGGTTGCATTGAAAGCGGTGGAAAATGGCGAAGTCGCCACCGTGCTGGTGAACAACTACTACTGGTTCGCCCTGCAGCGCGAAAAAGGCCAGCTCGATTCGAAACTGCATTACTTCACCGGCGGCGATGTCGGCGGACTGATCACAGTTTCCAGCGCCGCAGTCCTCAAATCCAGCAAACACCCCAAAGAAGCACAGCAATTGCTCGCCTACATGGCCAGCGAGGAAGGCCAGCGTGTGATCACCCAGACCACCGCCGAGTACCCTCTGCACAAAGGCATGGAATCTGATCGCGGGCTCAAGCCGTTCAGCGAACTGGAAGCACCCAAAGTCACGCCTGCCGACCTCGGCAACGCCGAAGAAGCGCTGGACCTGGAACGTGACGTTGGCCTGAATTGATGGGTGCCTCACTGTCCGCGCATCACGCGTACGCGCCACGGCGCAAGCGGCCGTCTATCTGGCTGATACTGCCCGTGTTGCTGTTGGTGGCGCTCAGCCTCCTGCCTCTGCTGTATGTCGGCCTGAAAGCCTGGCAGGCGGGCTGGGCAGAAGCACTGCATTTGCTATGGCGACCTTATGTATTCGGCTTGCTGCGCAACACACTCGCACTGATGATTGGGGTCACCGCTGTTTGCGGGGTAATCGGCTTGTCGCTGGCCTGGTTGCTGGAACGCAGTAATTTGCCGGGCCGACGATTGTGGGGCGTGATCCTCTGCCTGCCGTTCGCCGTTCCGGCATTTGTCAGCAGCTTCACCTGGGTTTCGCTCAGCGCTCATTTCGAGGGACTTGGCGGGGCTATCCTGGTGATGAGCCTGTCCAAGTACCCGCTGATTTTCCTGCCCGTGGCGGCAACGCTGCGCAACCTTGACCCATCCCTCGAAGAGTCCGCGCGCACGCTGGGGCAAAATCGCTGGGGCGTATTTTTCAAGGTCACCCTACCCCTGCTCTGGCCTTCGCTGCTGGCGGGTTCGTTGCTGATTGCACTGCACATGCTGGTGGAGTTCGGCGCCTTGTCGATCATCGGCCTGCAAACCTTCACCACGGCGATCTATCAGCAGTTCGAACTGGAGTTCAGCAATGCCAACGCCGCGATGCTCTCCGCCGTACTGCTGATGTTGTGCCTGGCGCTGCTGTGGCTGGAGCTGCGCGTGCGCGGCAAGGGTCGACACGTACGCACCGGCCAAGGTGCGGCGCGACGCGCGGAACAGGTTCAACTGGGCCCCTGGGCCGTGGCGGGACAGCTGTATTGCCTGCTGTTGGCAATCATTGGCAGCGGAATTCCGCTGGGCATGCTGGCCTACTGGTTGGCGGTGGGATCATCGGCCGCCTTTCCCGTGGCGGCAATCGGCGAGGCATTGATGTCATCCCTCGCACTGTCGCTGGGTGGCGCTGCACTGTGCCTGGTGCTGGCGGTGCCGGTCGGTCTGCTGGTCGTGCGCTACAAAGGCCAACTGGCGATCTGGGCCGAGCGCCTGCCATATCTGCTGCACGCCCTGCCGGGGCTGGTCATTGCCCTGGCCCTGGTGTATTTCGCCCTGCACTACGTGCCGATGCTTTACCAGACTTCGGCATTGCTGCTGATCGCCTATGCCCTGCTGTTTCTACCGCTGGCCCAGGCACCGATCCGCACCGCCTTGAACAAGGCGGCGCCGCAACTTGAGGAGGCGGCACGCACACTGGGCGCGTCATCGCTCAGCGCGTTTTGCCGGGTGACGTTGCCGATTATTTTCCCGGCCTTGGGTGCGGCATTTGCGCTGGTATTCCTGGATGCAATGAAAGAGCTGACGGCGACCCTGCTGCTGAGCCCGACCGGGCTGAACACGTTGGCGACGGAAGTCTGGGCGCATACGGCGAATGTGGAATTTGCGGCGGCGGCGCCTTATGCGGCGTTGTTGATTCTGGTGTCGGGGTTGCCGGTCTATCTGCTGACGACCCGAATGTATCTGAGCCGTTGAGACCGCCATCGTCGGATCGCCGCCCGGAGCAAGCTCGCTCCCTCATTTGATCTGAGGCGCCCACAATTTTCGTGCCCGCCAACCATCATTGTGCGAGCTTGCTCGCGATGAGGCCATCCCTGACAAAGCATTAAGCCCTGAACTGCCCCAGGCTCGCCTTCAATTGCGCCGCCAGGCCATCCAGCACCTTACCGCTCGCCGTGGTCTCCACGACAGCTTGCGCCGCCTTCTCGGCCTGGGCGTGAATAGTCTGGACCCTCCCCCGCACCGCCTGTGCGCCCTGAGCCTGATGCGCCGCGGCCTGGGTGGCCAAACCGATCGCCGCATGAACCTGCTCGACGGACGCCTGCACCGACTGCTGCAACCGAGCACTGTCACGCAACACCAGCAAACCCTCACTGGCCTGGCGCCCGGCCTGACCGATCGCCGCCACCGCCTCACGCGCACCTTGCTGCAACGCCACGATGTGCGCCTGAATATCGCCGGTGGAGCTCTGCGTCTTGCTCGCCAGCGCCCGCACCTCGTCAGCCACCACCGCAAACCCGCGCCCGGTCTCGCCGGCACGCGCCGCTTCGATGGCCGCGTTCAGCGCCAGCAGGTTGGTCTGCTCGGCGATGCCGTGGATCACCGTCAGCACCACCTCAATCTGCTCACTTTGCTGCGCCAGGCGCTCGATGACTTGAGCCCCGGTATTGACCTGACCCGCCAGCTCCTCGATCAGGCTGCCGACTTTCGCCGAGGTGCGGGTGTTTTCATCGGTGGCCTGGCGAATGTCCACGACTTGCTTGAGCGCCGCCTGCATGGCGTGGCTTTCCGACTGCGCCTCATCAGCCATTTGCGACAGTGCGCGCAAACTCTCCGCCACCTCGTCGCGCTGCATGCCAGCCGCCGCATCCGCACCGGCATTGCGCAAGGTCATGGCACCGATTTCCACACCGGTACGCTGGGCTACATCGCCCGCCTCGCGCACGATCGGCTGTAACTTGTCCACAAAGCGATTGACCGCCGAGGCCATGTCGCCGATTTCATCCTTGCTGTTGATCTGCACGCGCTTGGTCAGATCGCCCTCACCCGCCGCCAGGTCATCCATGGCTACGATCAGCATTTTCAGGCGATTGACCACTCGGCGACCGAGGACCACCGCCAACAACAGCAGGACACCAAAACCCACCACCGCCAGGCATACGCCAATGCGCCAGCGCAATGTCGCAGCAGCTTCCTGCACGGTGCCGGTAGTGTTGGCCTTCATTTCAGCCGCCGTGGACTGCGCCGACTGCAGGCGCGAGCGCATGGCCGTTGCGCTGTCAGCCGCCGCGCCTTTCAGACTGTCACCCACCAGTTGATCGCTGCCGGCGATCAAGGCCGAGAAACGCTTGTCCAGGGCCGTGAGATCGGTCTCCACCGAAGCGGTCGAGACTCCCATCAGGACCTTGCCGATTTCCACGCCATTGGGATTGATCGAAGCCTCGGTGTAGAAGACCGAAGGATCGTTCTTCGCCGCATCCAGCACCTTGTCGAGCGCCCGCTCGCCCTGGCCTTTTTCCAGCAGCGCCTTGTTGATCGGGTTTTCCCGGTTGAGGTAGCGTGTCAGGTGCTGGCCGGTAGCGTCGTCATACACCACGAACAGCACATTGGGATTGCGCTGGGCCCGGCGGGCGAATTCGGAAAGCGTCGGGACGTCGTTGTCCCACATGGCGCGGGGCGCGACGGAAGCCAGAAGCTGCGCCATGTCGCTAGCGGAGTCCTTCAGGTCTTTTTCCAGCGTTGCGCGCAACTGCGCCTGCTCATCCTTCAGTCGCGAGGACAAACCGGCTGTCAGGCGCTGGCGGGTACTGGTGGAGAGACTGTCGAGGCTCGACGTGACTTCGCGCCCCGCCTGCTCAAGCTCAGCGGAAAGCTTTTGGCTGTCTGCACCCAGGCGCATGCCCAGATCGGCCTCCAGCGCGGTCACCGTGCTCCGGGTCAGAGCGACAGCTACCAGCACCTGCACCAAAAGGGCGATACCAAGGGTAACGAACACGGGCCGCAACAAACGGCTTTGTAACAATGAGAGAACGGCCGACACTTGATATCCCTCTGCAAAAGCGCCATTAAATTGATGGCACGCCAAAAGTGACGTTTTAGGCAAAGCTAATAGCAAAGGTCATGCCGTCCAACAGACATAAACGACAAAGGCCCCAATTAAGGGGCCTTTGTGTTTTACATCAACAACTTATCAAGCAAACGGATGGCGCAGGACGATGGTTTCGTTGCGGTCCGGGCCCGTCGAAATAATGTCGATCGGCGCGCCGATCAGCTCTTCGACGCGCTTGATGTAAGCACGGGCGTTAGCTGGCAGCTCTTCCAGGGTTTTGGCGCCCACGGTCGATTCGGTCCAGCCCGGCACTTCTTCGTACACAGGCTGCAGGCCCACGTAGCTGTCAGCATCAGTCGGGGCAACGGCCTTGCCTTCTGCATCTTTGTAGCCGACGCAGATGTTGATGGTTTCCAGACCGTCGAGCACGTCCAGCTTGGTCAGGCAGATGCCCGAGATGCTGTTCACATCGATAGCGCGACGCAGGATAACAGCGTCGAACCAGCCACAACGACGAGCACGGCCGGTAGTCGCGCCGAACTCGTGACCTTGTTTAGCCAGGTGCGCGCCGACTTCGTCGAACAGCTCCGTCGGGAATGGACCCGAACCTACACGCGTGGTGTAAGCCTTGGTGATGCCCAGGATGTAGTCCAGGAACATGGGGCCAACACCCGAACCGGTAGCAACGCCGCCAGCGGTGGTGTTAGAGCTGGTCACGTACGGGTAGGTGCCGTGGTCGATGTCCAGCAACGAACCCTGGGCGCCTTCGAACATGATGTCCTTGCCAGCGCGACGCAGGTCGTGCAACTCGGCAGTCACGTCCAGCATCAGCGGCTTGAGCAGCTCAGCGTATTCTTTGCATTCGGCCAGGGTCTTGTCGAATTCGATGGCTGGCTCTTTGTAGTAACCCACCAGCATGAAGTTGTGGTAATCCACCAGTTCACGCAGCTTGTCTTCAAAGCGCGGCATGTTGAGCAGGTCGCCCACACGCAGGCCACGACGTGCAACCTTGTCTTCATAGGCCGGGCCGATGCCGCGACCGGTGGTACCGATCTTCAGCTCGCCACGGGCCTTTTCACGAGCCTGATCCAGCGCTACGTGGAAGGACAGGATCAGCGGGCAGGACGGGCTGATACGCAGGCGCTCGCGCACCGGCACACCTTTTTCTTCCAGCTTGGTGATCTCGCGCAGCAGGGCGTCAGGTGCAACCACCACGCCGTTGCCGATCAGGCACTGCACGCCTTCGCGCAGCACGCCCGACGGGATCAGGTGCAAGACGGTCTTCTCGCCGTCGATCACCAGAGTGTGGCCAGCGTTGTGGCCACCTTGGTAACGCACTACGGCGGCAGCATGTTCGGTCAGCAGATCAACGATCTTGCCTTTGCCCTCATCACCCCATTGGGTGCCCAGGACTACGACATTCTTACCCATAACACTTGTCCTCATTCGCGCAAACTTGGTGCCGGCGGCGGCCGGCAGGAAAACTCAAGAAGCCAGTGGCGAAACTTGCCAAAGCCCGTTCTGCTGAATCAATTGCCGGTCGCAGTCCGCTTCACGGGCGGCGGCCAAAGGTTGTCCAGGCAAAGCCTGAACGACACGCTGACCCTCACTGCGCAACTGGCAAACCTGCTGCCAGAGTGCTGCATCCGTACTGTCAGGCATCCAGATACCGCCAGACGGTAGCTCGATCTCAGCACGCCCCAGGGTCACCAGGGTTTTCAAATCAGTAGAGAAACCGGTTGCCGGACGCGCGCGACCGAAGTCGGCGCCGATGTCGTCGTAGCGACCGCCCTGGGCAATGGACTGGCCAACACCCGGCACGAACACGGCGAACACTACACCGGTGTGGTAGTGGTAGCCACGCAGCTCGCCCAGGTCGAAATACAGCGGCAGCTCAGGGAAACGCACGGACAGCCGCTCGGCAATCGCCAGCAAGTCGTCCAGCGCGGTCAGAACAGGTGCAGGCGCCTTGGCCAGACGCTCGCGGGCCGCAGCCAGCACTTCACGGCCGCCACACAGATCGACCAACGCGCGCAGCATGCCCGACAGATCGGCAGGCAAGCCCTCGGTCAAGGTAATGACCTCATCGATGGCCTTGCGTTGCAAAGCATCGAACAACTGTTGCTCGACTTCACCGGACAAACCGGCAGCGCGGGCCAGGCCACGGTAGATACCGACATGGCCGAGGTCCATGTGCACATCCGACACATCGGCCAGTTGCAGCATGGCCAGCATCAGGCTGATGACTTCGACGTCGCTGCTCGGACTGCCGTCGCCGTACAACTCGGCACCCAGTTGAATCGGGCTGCGCGAGGACGACAAGGCGCGAGGCTGGGCGTGCAGGACACTACCGGCATAGCACAGGCGGCTTGGGCCTTCACGACGCAGGGTATGCGCATCGATGCGCGCCACTTGCGGCGTGATGTCGGCACGGAAACCCATCTGACGGCCCGATTGCGGGTCGATGACCTTGAAAGTGCGCAGATCCAGGTCCTGGCCCGCGCCGGTCAGCAGGGATTCCAGGTACTCGATATGGGGAGTCACGACAAACTCGTAACCCCAGCCCTGGAACAGATCCAACACCTGACGACGCGCGACTTCAATGCGCGCAGCTTCCGGTGGCAGTACTTCTTCGATGCCATCTGGCAGAAGCCAGCGGTCTACCGTTGCCATTACGCCTTCCCCTATATCCGGGCGACCAACCTGTCGGCGATCCTTGAGTGAAGCAGAAAATGATCAGCTTGTGCGCAAACCACGCGCATGAGCGACGGAGCGAAAAGCCCTTCTACCGGCTTCGCTGACCACTTTCCTCGAAAAACTGTCGAGCCCATCGGCCCGGCATCTGCTTAAAAACAGCAATCAAACATGCAGACGCAAAAAAGCCGGGAATTTCCCGGCTGCCGCATCATACACACGTTTTCCCAAAGGATCACCCCGCCAGAGGTTTTAGCCGCCCGGCGGGAGGATTCAGGTCAACGTCGTATCAAGGCTTGGCTTTTTCCAGGTAGTGGAAGAAGTCGCTGCTTGGGTCGAGGACCATGACGTCGGATTTGTTCGCGAAGCTTTCACGGTAGGCGCGCAGGCTACGATAGAACGCGTAGAACTCCTGATCCTGACCGTAGGCCTTGGAATAGATCGCAGCGGCCTGGGCATCACCGTCACCGCGAACCTCCTCGGATTCACGATAGGCCTCAGCCAGCAGCACGCGGCGCTGACGATCGGCGTCGGCTCGAATGCCTTCGGCCAGCTCGTTACCCTTGGCACGATGCTCACGAGCTTCACGCTCACGCTCGGTGCTCATACGCTCGAACACGCTGCGGTTCACTTCTTTCGGCAGGTCGATGGTCTTGACCCGAACATCGACAACTTCGATGCCCAGTTCCTTTTCAGCCATCTTGTTCAGCGAAGCCGTGATATCCGCCATCAGCGCATCACGTTCACCCGACACCACCTCGTGCAAGGTGCGCTTACCGAACTGGTCACGCAGGCCCGATTCCAGACGGCGAGACAGACGCTCGTCGGCGATCTGCTTGAGGCCGGAAGTCGCGGTGTAGTAACGCTCTGCGTCCTTCACGCGCCACTTGGCGAAGGCATCGACCATCACGGCTTTCTTTTCCAGCGTCAGGAAGCGTTGTGTCGGTGCGTCCAGCGTCATCAGGCGTGCGTCGAATTTACGCACCTGGTTGACGTAAGGCACTTTCACATGCAGGCCTGGCTGAACATCGGTCTGGACCACGCGACCGAACTGCAGCAACACCGCACGCTCGGTCTGAGCCACGATGTAGAAGCAGTTCCAGGCAGCGATCGCCACGACGACGCCGACAATAAGGGCGATCAGCGATTTATTGCTCATCAGCGACTCTCCCTGGTACGAGCTTGCTGTTGCTGCAGATCAGCTGCCGCACGCGTATTCGCTTCATTGCTGGTGGCTGCCGCACCGCTCATCGGAGTGCTGGTGTTGCGTCCACTTTCGACCATCTTGTCCAGCGGCAGGTACAGCAGGTTGTTCTGGCCGTTCTTGTTGCCGGTCACGAGAACCTTGCTGGTGTTGCTGAAGACTTCCTGCATGGTGTCCAGGTACAGACGCTGGCGGGTGACTTCAGGGGCCTTGCGGTACTCGGCGACCAGCTTGGTGAAGCGATCGGCCTCACCCTTGGCGCGCGAGACGGTTTCGTCACGGTAGCCATTGGCATCTTCAAGGATGCGCTGGGCCTGACCACGGGCCTCCGGCACGACGCCGTTGGCATAGGTTTCAGCCTGGTTGCGCGAACGCTGCTCGTCTTCACGGGCACGGATCACGTCATCGAAGGCTTCCTGCACTTCACGCGGTGCTGCTGCGCTCTGTACGTTGACCTGGGTAACGGTGATACCGGTGCGGTAGGTATCCATGAAGCGTTGCAGACGCTCCTTGATTTCGCTGGCCATCAATTCACGACCTTCGGTCAGCACCTGGTCCATCGCAGTAGAACCCACCACATGACGCAAGGCGCTGTCGGTCGCGTGCTGCAGGCTGATTTCCGGCTGATCGACGCTCAGCACGAAGTCCTGCAGGTTGCTGATCTTGTACTGCACGGTCAGCGGCACTTCGACGATGTTCTCGTCTTCAGTCAGCATCTGGCCCTGCTTGGTATAGGCACGCTCACGCGTGACGTTTTCCAGGTACTTCCTGTCGATCGGCGGGAAGTAGATATTCAGGCCCGGACCTACGGTTTCGTAGTACTTGCCGAAGCGCAGCACTACGGCCTGCTCCTGCTCGTCGACGACATAAACCGCGCTGTACAGCCAAACGGCGGCCAGCACGACCAGACCGATGCCGAGCAGGCCGCCAAAGCCGCCACTCTTGCCCGGACCACCGCCGTCGTCGCTACCACGTTTCTTACCGCCACCGAACAAACCGTTCAGGCTTTCCTGCAGCTTTCGGAAGGCCTCGTCGAGATCCGGTGGTCCCTTGCGGTCGCCGTTGTTACGACGCTTGCCACCCCAAGGATCCTGATTATTCGAGTTGCCACCCGGCTCATTCCAAGCCATAGCGCTCTCCATCTGATAAAGCAAAGACGCACCCACGGCGCGCCGACCAATGCTACAGAATGCCTGTCACCGCGGCACAACCGCTTTCTCAGGCTTTTATTGCAAAGTGTGTTGCTCGATGAATTCCATCGGCTGCAATCCCTCGCGGCTTACCAGTCGATTCAACTCGACCCGGGGCAAACGAACGGCCAGCAAACTGATGCCTTCTTCGTCGTGTTCTTCTTTCTGCACCGCACCGAGCTCGAAGAACTGTGCACGCAGTCGAGCGAATCGTTGCGGCAAGCGCAAGGTACCGACAAACAAATCACTGCCCAGTAACTCGGCAATGGCTTGCTCAAGCAATTCCAGACCACTGCCATCACGCGCCGACAGCCAGACCCGTTGGGGCTTGCCGTTTTCGTCGCGCTGGATTTGTGGCTCAACGCCTTCAAGCAAATCGAGTTTGTTATAGACCTCGAGGATCGGCAAGTCCTGAGCACCAATCTCGCCCAGCACCACCATTACCTGCTCGATCTGCAACATGCGATCCGGTTCGGCCGCATCGATCACGTGCAACAACAGATCGGAGTTACTCGACTCTTCGAGGGTAGACCGAAATGCTTCGACCAGCTTGTGGGGCAAGTGGCGAATGAAACCCACAGTGTCCGCCAGGACAATCGGCCCCAGATCGTCTATATCCAGACGGCGCAGGGTCGGGTCCAGCGTGGCAAACAATTGGTCAGCTGCGTAGACGTCGGATTTCGTCACGTTATTGAAGAGCGTGGATTTACCGGCGTTGGTGTACCCCACCAGGGACACGGTAGGAATATCCGCACGCGATCGGCCACGGCGCGACTGTTCTCGCTGGCTGCGTACTTTCTCCAGCCGACCCTTGATCTGCCGCAGGCGAACCCGCAGCAAACGGCGGTCGGTTTCCAGCTGGGTTTCACCTGGGCCACGCATACCGATACCGCCACCTTGGCGCTCAAGGTGAGTCCATCCACGAACCAGCCGGGTGCTCATGTGGTCAAGCTGGGCCAGTTCGACCTGGAGCTTGCCTTCATGGGTACGGGCGCGCTGGGCGAAAATATCGAGAATCAGGCCGGTACGGTCGATCACGCGACACTCGAAAACACGTTCGAGGTTACGCTCCTGACTGGGTGTGAGAATGTGATTGAAAATCACCAGATCGGCCTGTTCGGCTTTGACCAGGTCGCGCAGTTCCTCGACCTTGCCACTGCCAATCAGTGTCTTGGCGGTGGGCCGATGACGTGGCACGTTAAAAAACGCGACGGTCTCGGCACCCGCCGAATTAGCCAGTTCCTGAAACTCCTGCGGATCTTCGCGCGCCTCAGGGTCCTGTCCATCCAAGTGAACGAGGATTACTCGCTCACCACCACCGTGGCGCTCAAAGAACAAAGGAGACTCCTATCAGGCGTTACCTGGCTCAGCGTCACCAGCTTCGGATTCGGTTGCGCTAGGCAGACGAATTGGACGAACCGGCACCACTGTAGAGATAGCGTGTTTGTAGACCATCTGGCTGACGGTGTTTTTCAACAGGATAACGAACTGGTCGAACGACTCGATCGTGCCTTGCAGTTTGATACCGTTGACCAGATAGATGGACACCCCAACTTTCTCTTTACGTAACGTATTCAAGTAAGGGTCTTGTAGCGAATGCCCTTTTGACATGTGCCGCACTCCTTTAAGGATTCAATATAAAAAATAGGTAATCAGATGACTTTGGCCGCCCCACCCCCAAGGATAGACGGCAATTGCAAGGACTCAGCTCAATATGGAGATGGCCCCCAGGTATTTCAAGGCGCGTGGCAGATTGTCGCAATCCAGGCTGTCCAGCCAGTGTAAATCAGCCCAACTGCGTAGCCAGGTGAACTGACGCTTCGCCAATTGGCGCGTGGCAATGATTCCTCGCTCCTGCATCTCGGCTTGTGTCAGCTTGCCATCCAGGTAATCCCAGACTTGGCGGTAGCCTACTGCACGTATAGACGGCAACCCGGCATGCAGGTCACCTCTTTTACGCAGGGCTACGACCTCGTCAATGAATCCCTGTTCCAACATTAAAGTGAATCTTTGTTTAATTCGCTCGTGCAGTACCTGGCGATTTGCCGGGGCAATGGCCAAGTTCGCGACAGTATAGGGCAATTGTTGCCGTCCCGAAGCGGCTGCTTCAGTACTTTGCGCAGATTGTTGCAAACGCAGGGCAGTCATGCTTTGACCGCTGACACGATAAACCTCCAGCGCCCGACTGAGGCGCTGGGGATCGTTCGGGTGAATCCGCGCCGCAGACTCCGGATCGATCACCGCCAATTGTTCATGCAAGGCTTGCCAGCCAAGGCGTGCAGCCTCTTCTTCGATTTGCGCGCGGACGTCGGGATCGGCCGCCGGCATATCCGCCAGACCTTCGACCAAAGCCTTGTAATAGAGCATGGTGCCGCCCACCAGCAGCGGAATTTTTCCGCGTGCGGTGATCTCCGCCATGGCTTCCAGGGCGTCACGGCGGAAATCCGCGGCCGAATAGCTCTCGGCCGGGTCGAGAATATCGACCAGACGATGCGGATATTGCGCCAGCAGCTCTTTGGAAGGCTTGGCGGTGCCAATGTCCATGCCACGGTAGACCAGCGTCGAATCGACGCTGATCAACTCGCAAGGCAGGACCTTGGTGAGTTCGATGGCCAGGTCGGTCTTGCCGGCGGCGGTCGGGCCCATCAGGAAAATCGCAGGTGGGAACTGGCTCATCAACGACCGCGCAAGAACAGTTTGTCCAGATCGTCCAGGCCCAGCTGGGTCCAGGTCGGTCGGCCATGGTTGCATTGACCGCTGCGCTCGGTGTTTTCCATGTCACGCAGCAGACCGTTCATTTCCGGCAGGGCCAAACGCCGATTCGCACGAACCGCGCCATGGCAGGCCATGGTGCCGAGCAATTCGTTCAGGTGCGCCTGAATGCGGTCGCTGGTGCCGAACTCCATCAGGTCGGCCAGGACGTCAGCGACCAGCCGGTTGGCCTCGGCCTGCTTGAGCAGTGCCGGAATCTGCCGGATCGCCAGGGTTTCCGGGCCCAGGCGCTGCAATTCAAAGCCCAGGCGCTGGAACCAGGCGACATGCTCCTCGGCGCAATCGGCTTCACGCTGGCTGACAGCCAGGGACTCCGGTACCAGCAACGGCTGGCCGCTCAGGCCCTCGCTGGCCATCGCCACCTTCAGACGCTCATACATGATCCGCTCGTGGGCGGCATGCATGTCCACCAGTACCAGGCCCTGGGCGTTTTCCGAAAGAATGTAGATGCCCTTGAGTTGTGCCAGTGCATAACCCAGCGGCGGAATGTCGTCCTGCCCGGCCGGTAGCGCAACGGCATTGGCCTCGGGCAGCGGCGCAAAGAACTCGCGATAGGCGGCCTGCGCTTCGGCGACGGGCACACCGGACTGCGGACGCGGTGTGTATTGATACTGATAACCCGCGCCAGCTCCCGAACCCGCCGGTGTATTGAACGACGGCTGAGCCTGAGGCTGTTCCAGCAGCGCATTGGCAGCCAGGCGCATTTCGCCCTGGGGCCCGAATTCACCGGCTTCAAGGCCGGTAGGCCGGACGATGGCCGTGGCGACCGGCGCCGCCAGATGATCGTCCGGTCGCACATCGCCCAAGGCACGGTGCAAGGTGCCATAGAGAAAATCGTGAACCATGCGTCCTTCACGGAAGCGCACTTCGTGCTTGGTCGGGTGCACGTTGACGTCGACGCCGGTCGGATCGACTTCGAAAAACAGCACAAAGGTCGGGTGCCGACCATTGAACAAAACGTCGCGATAGGCCTGGCGTACCGCGTGGGCCACCAGTTTGTCGCGCACGGCACGGCCATTGACGAAGAAATACTGCAAATCGGCCTGGCTGCGATTGAAGGTCGGCAAGCCGACCCAACCCCATAGATGCAGACCGTTGCGCTCGATCTCGATCGGCAGCGCCTGCTCCAGGAAGCCCGGCCCGCAGATCGCCGCCACGCGCCGGGCACGGGCCGCATCATCATGGGCCTCGTGCAGGCTGAGGATGGTCTTGCCGTTGTGGCGCAGATGGAACGCCACATCGAAGCGCGCCAGGGCCAGGCGCCTGATCACTTCTTGCAGGTGATCGAATTCGGTTTTTTCAGTCTTGAGAAATTTGCGACGTGCCGGCGTATTGAAGAACAGGTCGCGCACTTCAACCGAAGTGCCCACCGGGTGGGCCGCAGGCTGCACGCGGGGCGCCATGTCCCGGCCCTCGGTCTCGACCTGCCAGGCCTGATCGGCGTCGCGGGTGCGCGAGGTCAGGGTCAGGCGCGCGACGGAGCTGATCGATGCCAGGGCCTCACCACGAAACCCCAGGCTCATGACCTGTTCGAGGTCTTCCAGGTTGCGGATCTTGCTGGTGGCGTGACGGGCCAGGGCCAGCGGCAGGTCATCGGCGGAAATGCCGCTGCCATCGTCGCGCACCCGCAGCAGCTTGACGCCGCCCTGCTCCACATCGACATCGATACGCCTGGCACCGGAGTCAAGGCTGTTTTCCAATAGCTCCTTGATCACCGAAGCCGGGCGTTCGACCACCTCACCCGCGGCAATCTGGTTCGCCAGTCGCGGGCTGAGCAGCTCGATGCGAGCGCTGTTGTTCTCGACCTGATTCATTCTTTGGCCGCCAATTCAGTGCCCGGAATAGTCAGGTGTTGACCGATCTTGAGCTCATCGCTCGACAGGTTGTTGGCGCTGCGCAGGGTCGCGGGCGACACCTGATAGCGCACGGCGATCATCGCCAGCGTTTCGCCCGGGTTTACCCGGTGGTCACGTGGGCCTTGGGCGATTTTGCCGGAATCACGCAGCCAGGCGATGTAAGTGCCCGGTGGAGGGTTCTGCTGGAAGAACTGACGCACGCCGCTGCTGATCGAACGCGCCAACGCCTGCTGATGGCTCGATGCCGCGAGTTTCGAGGCTTCGTCGGCGTTGGAGATGAACCCGGTTTCCACCAGGATCGACGGAATATCCGGCGACTTCAACACCATGAACCCGGCTTGCTCGACCCGCTGCTTGTGCAGCGGCGTAACCCGGCCGATATTGCTCAGCACCTTCTGACCCACGTTCAGGCTGGACGTCAGGGATGCGGTCATCGACAGGTCAAGCAGCACGCCGGCAAGCATGCGGTCCTTGTCATCGAGGCTGACGTTGCCGGCACCACCGATCAGGTCGGAACGGTTTTCGCTGTCGGCCAGCCAACGGGCCGTCTCCGAGGTCGCGCCGCGATCAGACAGGGCAAAGACCGAGGCACCGAAAGCGGCGGTAGAAGGCGCGGCGTCGGCGTGGATCGAGACAAACAGGTCGGCGCCTTTCTTGCGGGCAATTTCGGTACGGCCGCGCAACGGAATGAAATAGTCGCCGGTACGGGTCAGTTCGGCGCGGAAGCCTTTCATGCCGTTGACCTGCCGTTGCAGTTCACGGGCGATGGCCAGTACCACGTCTTTTTCCCGTTGACCACGAGAGCCCGAGGCACCCGGGTCTTCGCCTCCGTGACCGGCGTCGATCACCACAATGATGTCGCGCTTGCCGGCCGGAGCCGGCGGCAGCTTGATTGCCGGCTCAGCAGGCGTGACCGGCACGGCAGGCACCGTGGCGACCGACGGTGTCGGCGCTGGAGGAGGAGCGGCATCCGCGGCGTTATCGAACAGATCGACCACCAACCGGTTGCCGTACTGGGCGTTCGGCGCCAGGGAGAAGCTCTTCGGCGTTACCGCCCTTTTCAGATCGATAACCACCCGCAGGTCGGTCGGCGTTCGCTGGGCCGAACGCATGGCGGTAATCGGGGTGTTCGAGGTGTTGACGTTGAGCGGCGCACCGAGGGTCGCGCCATTGATGTCGATGACCAGGCGATCCGGAGCCGTCAGGGTAAAGACGCTGTGTTGCACCGGGCCGGTCAGGTCAAACACCAGTCGTGTGTTGTCCGGTGCCCGCCACAGACGAACACTGTTGACCTTCGAATCGGCCACAGCGTCGACGGTTACCGCCAAAAACAACACCCCTACGGCAGCCACCAACGCGCGAAAGCGCATACCTAACCCCATCATCTATTTGGATTCCAATGCCAAAACGGCACACCAGATCTCGCCACGCGAGCCCTGGGATAAAATTTTCAGCGAACGCCCGCTGTCTTGCGGGCTAATGGTAATGGTCAGGTCAGGCTTTGGCAAAAAGCCTGCACCTTTGTCGGGCCACTCGATCAGGCACAGCGCGTCATCTTCGAAGTAGTCGCGGATACCGAGGTACTCAAGCTCCTCCGGGTCGACCAGGCGATACAGATCGAAATGGAAGGCGCGAATGTCGCCGATCTCGTAGGGTTCAACCAGGGTGAACGTCGGGCTTTTTACTGCCCCGACATGCCCCAAGCCGCGGATGATGCCTCGGGACAACGTGGTTTTGCCCATCCCCAGGTCGCCCTCGAGGAAGATCAGGCCATGGCCTTCGGTGATTCGGGCAATACGTGCGCCAAAGTCGCTCATGGCCTGCTCATCGGCCAGGTACAGGGTTACTTCAGACACGGTGCTTGCTCCTCCAACAACTGACGAATGGCTGGAATCAGATCACTGGCCGCCAGCCCACGGCCCAATTTTCCTTGTTGCTCGCCGGCATTGGCGTGCAGCCAGACTCCCAGGCAGGCCGCGTCGAATGCGGCCATGCCCTGGGCCAGCAATGCGCCGAGCAAACCGGCCAGCACATCTCCCAAACCGGCAGTGGCCATCGCCGGATGCCCCTGATGACACAGTGCCAGACGCCCATCGGGACTGGCGATCAAACTTCCGGCACCTTTGAGCACCACGACCGCTGTATATTTTTCGCTCAATGCACGGGCAGCCGCAGGACGATCAGCCTGAACCTCGGCAGTGCTCAGGCCCAGCAACCGTGCGGCCTCCCCTGGATGCGGCGTGATCACGCAATCCCTGGGCAAACTCACACACGCTTCGGCCAACATGTTCAGTGCATCGGCATCCCAGACTTGCGGCAGCGGTGCGTTGGCGGCGGCCGATAACAGGCTGCGCCCCCAGGCGGCCTGCCCCAGACCCGGGCCAACCACCAATACGGAAACTTTTTGCAGCAACTCCATCAACTGATTGGCCGAAGAAGCGCCCAACACCATGGCCTCGGGGATTCTGGCCAGGGCCGCCGGCACATGTTCACCGCGGGTCGCCACCGACACCATGCCCGCACCGCTGCGCAGCGCAGCCTGCGCGCTCAGCAGGATCGCTCCGCCATAACCGCGATCACCGCCGATCAGCAGCACATGGCCGAACTTGCCTTTATGGGAAGCAGGTCGCCGGAAGGCCAGACGCGGCAGATTAGCCGCCGTCAGGCGAAGGGCGCTGCGCGGTGCCGCCTCGAGCAGATGTGGATCGGCGTGCAGGTCGTTGAACACCAGCTCACCCACCACATCCGCCGCATCACCGGTGAATACCCCCAGCTTCAACCCGATGAACGTCACCGTCAGGTCGGCACACACCGCGCAGCCAAGCACACGACCGGTATCGGCGCACAGCCCTGAAGGGATATCCACCGCCGCAACCGGCAACCCGCTGGAGTTGATCGCGGCGATGGCGCTGGCATACGGCTCACGCACATCGCCGCCCAGTCCGGTGCCAAGCAAAGCATCCAGCACAATGCCGCGCAATCCGGATTGTGCGGTCCAGGGCTCGATGAGCACTTTTTCAGACACTGCCTCGGCATGGGCCAACGCTGCATCACCCTGCAAGCGCCGCGGATCCCCCACCGCCAGCACCCGCACTGTCCAACCGGCACGTTTGGCCAGCGCCGCCACCAGATACCCATCCCCGGCATTGTTGCCGTGACCGGCCAGCACGCTCATTTCTTTCGCTGTCGGCCATTGGCGAACCAAGGCCCGCCAGGTCGCATACGCTGCACGCTGCATCAATTCGAAGCCCGGTGTGCCGGCCGCGATCAGGCTCGCATCGAGGCTTCGCACTTGTGCAGCGCTGTACAGCGCGTCGGGTAATTCATCTTTAATGTGCGGCATGCGTCTTCGGGCTCCGATGTCTGGCAGAATTATACGCACCTCAGCTCCGGTTTCTCTCGCCTCATGCCCGCTATTACCACAGACCTGTCCGCCCTCGCCCAATCCATCAAGGACTGGGGCCGTGAGCTGGGCTTTCAACAAGTCGGCATCAGCGGCCTCGACCTGGCCGAGCATGAGCAGCATCTGGAGCGCTGGCTCGCCGCCGGCTACCACGGCGAAATGGACTACATGGGCGCCCACGGCAGTAAACGCTCGCACCCCGAAGAGCTGGTGCCGGGCACATTGCGCGTGGTGTCCCTGCGCATGGACTACCTGGCGGGCGACACCCACATGGCAAAAATGCTCGCCCAGCCGGAAAAAGCCTACGTCTCGCGTTATGCCCTGGGTCGCGATTACCACAAGTTGATCCGTAAACGCGTGCAACAATTGGCGGAAAAGATCCAGGCGGTCATCGGGCCTTTCGGCTATCGCGCATTCGTCGACAGCGCCCCGGTGCTGGAAAAAGCCATCGCCGAACAGGCCGGCCTGGGCTGGATCGGCAAAAACACTCTGGTTTTGAATCGCAAGGCAGGCAGTTATTTCTTCCTCGCCGAATTGTTCGTTGACTTGCCGCTGCCAGTAGACCCGCCCCACGTCACCGAACACTGCGGGCGGTGCAGCGCCTGCCTCGACATCTGCCCGACCAATGCCTTCGTCGGCCCCTATGTTCTGGATGCCCGACGTTGCATCTCCTACCTGACCATCGAACTCAAAGGCGCGATCCCTGAAGATTTGCGGCCACTGATCGGCAATCGGGTGTTCGGTTGCGATGATTGCCAGATTGTCTGCCCGTGGAACCGCTTCGCCCGTCCGTCCGGTGAAAGCGACTTCAAGCCGCGGCACAACCTGGACAACGCCGGGCTGGCGGAACTGTTCATGTGGGATGAAGAGAAGTTTCTCAGCAGTACCGAAGGCTCGCCGCTACGCCGGACCGGTTACGAAAACTGGTTGCGCAACCTGGCGGTGGGCCTGGGCAATGCGCCTTCAACGATTCCGGTGCTGGAAGCGCTGAAGGCGCGACGGGAACATCCTTCGCAACTGGTACGTGAACATGTCGAGTGGGCATTGCGCCAACATGCCGAACGTCAGGCTTCGTCGTTGTAGACGAACTTGGGCATTTCCCAGTGAAAACGGATCGCCAGCAAGCGCAGCAAAAATCCACCGAACAGGGTGATCAGAATCGATTGTTCATCGGGTAATTGCAGATAGATGCAGAGCATGTAGCACCACGCCGCCGCAAACGACACGCTGGCATAGAGCTCGCGCCGGAAGATCAGCGGAATATCATTGCAGAAAATGTCCCGCAGGATGCCGCCGAAGACGCCGGTGATCACCCCGCTGACCGAGGCCACCAACATGCCATGGCCCATTTCCAGGGCGGTGATGCAGCCGATCAGGGTAAAAGCCACCAGGCCCATGGCATCGAGCACCAGGAACAGTGAACGCAGATGGCGCATCCAACGCGCCGTGAACACCGTAATCATCGCGGCGACAGACGTCAGCACCAGGTATTCCGGGTGTTTGACCCAGGTCAGCGGGTAGTGCCCGAGCAGCACGTCGCGCACCGACCCGCCACCCAGCGCCGTGACACAAGCGATCAACACCACACCGAACCAGTCCATGCCACGACGCCCGGCAGACAGGGCACCGGTCATGGCTTCGGTGGTGATGGCGATCAGGTAGAGCATCAGCAGCATGGTGGCGATCCTTGCAAAAAGGCGCGCAGTCTACTCACTTCACCCTGGCACCAAAAGAGGGCGCCACTCGACCACTGGTGGCGACTGTGCCTAAGCCATCGTCGGAACGCCGCCCGGAGCAAGCTCGCTCCCACAGGTACAGCGCCGACCCTGTGGGAGCGAGCTTGCTCGCGATGGGGCCGGTACGGCCGGCTGTGAATCAGAACTTGATGAAATGCTTGCGATAGTGCTGCAACTCGGCAATGGATTCGCGGATGTCGTCCAGCGCCAGGTGGGTGCTGCCCTTCTTGAAGCTGTCGCGCACGTCCGGTGCCCAGCGCGCAGCCAACTCTTTGAGCGTGGACACGTCGAGGTTGCGGTAGTGGAAGAAGCTTTCCAGGGATTTCATGTGGGTATAAAGGAAGCGACGGTCCTGGCAGATGCTGTTGCCACAGATCGGCGACTTGCCCTTCGGCACCCACTTCTCCAGGAAGGCGATGGTTTCGGCTTCGGCTTCGGCCATGCTGATGCGGCTGTCGCGAACCCGTTGGGTCAGCCCGGAACCGCCGTGTTGACGGGTGTTCCACTCGTCCATGCCGGCGAGGATTTCGTCGCTGTGGTGAATGGCGATCACCGGGCCTTCGGCCAGGGTGTTCAGGTCACTGTCGGTGACGATGGTGGCCATTTCGATGATGACGTCGGTGTCCGGGTTCAGACCGGTCATTTCCAGGTCGATCCAGATCAGGTTCTGTGGGTTTTGCATGTGTCGGCTCCTAGGCAATGCTGCGCAGTTTAGCCTAGGCCGGTGGCCGGGCGTGCTAAACTCGCGGCCGTTTTACCTAATCGCTGCATTCTTGATACGGAACACCCATGGCCAAACGCCAACTCAATCGTCGTCAAAACTGGCGCATCGAAAAGATTCAGGGCGAACGCGCTGCCCGCGCCGCCAAACGCGAGTCCTCCGCTGTCGAGGCGCTTGAGGGCGGCGATCTGGGCCCGGAACAGCACGGCCTGGTGATCGCGCACTTCGGTGTGCAGGTCGAGGTCGAGGCCCGCGACGGCGAACTGGCCGGCCAGGTGTTCCGTTGCCACCTGCGCGCCAACCTGCCGGCGCTGGTGACCGGCGATCAGGTGGTCTGGCGTGCCGGCAACCAGGGTATCGGCGTGATCGTGGCGCAACTGCCGCGCAACACAGAGCTGTGCCGCCCGGATAGCCGTGGTCAGCTCAAGCCTGTTGCGGCCAACGTCGACATGATCGTCATCGTGTTTGCACCGCTGCCCGAGCCCCACGCCAACCTGATCGACCGCTATCTGGTCGCAGCCGAACATGCGGGCATCAAACCGCTGTTGCTGCTGAACAAGTTCGACCTGATCGATGACAACAACGCCCCGGCGCTGAATGCCTTGCTCGCGGTGTACCGCACCCTCGGCTATCCGGTGCTGGAAGTGTCGGCGCACCACGGCAATGGTATGGAGCAGTTGCAGAAGCAACTCGACGGGCGCATCAGCGTGTTCGTCGGTCAGTCCGGTGTCGGCAAGTCGTCGCTGGTCAACAGCCTGCTGCCGGATGTCGAAACCCGCGTCGGCCCGTTATCCGAGCTGTCCGGCCAGGGCACTCACACCACCACCACCGCGCGGTTGTTCCACTTCCCCGGCGGCGGTGAGTTGATCGACTCCCCGGGCATCCGCGAATTCGGCCTGGGCCACGTCAGCCGTGCCGATGTCGAGGCCGGCTTCATCGAATTCAACGACCTGCTCGGCACCTGCCGCTTCCGTGACTGCAAGCATGACCGCGAACCCGGTTGCGCCCTGCTCAAGGCCCTGGAAGACGGCCGCGTGCAGCAGCAACGGATGAACAGCTACCGTTCGATCATCGCCAGCCTGCCGGAAAACGGCTATTAAACAGACGTACCGACCGCCCTGCCTTCAGCGGGGCGGCCGGCGGCTGGATCTTCCCCTGCTTGAACATCAGACCTTTCTGTAAGACCCCCGCACCGGCGCTTGTAGGGCATTTCTCTTTAAGTCACATCCCCTTGTAGCCGCCAGCCAATAGCCTAGCTTCAGACCCTCTTCGCACTCCAGCGACTCCGAGGGACACCCATGCAAACCTACCACCTGTTCATCAGCCATTCGTGGAACTACTCCGACGCCCACGACAATCTCGTGCGCCTGCTCAACGCCAAGCCTGGCTTCACCTACAAGAATTTTTCGGTGCCACCGGACAACCCGATTGTCGGCGCGAAAACCGACAAACAACTTGAGGATGCCATCGAAAACAAGATTCGCCCGTGTTCGGCGGTATTGATCATGGCCGGGATGTATTCCACCTACAGCAAGTGGATCAACAAGGAAATCGAGATCGCCAAGCGCATGGGCAAGGTGATCATCGCGATCAAGCCGTTCGGTGCAGAGCGGATTTCCACGGTGGTACGTGACGCGGCACATGCCGAATGTGCGTGGAACACCAACAGCATCATCACCGCGATTCGCCAGCATACGGCGGTGTAACCATGCGCAAGGGACTGTTTATCGGCATCAACGACTACACCCACGTTTCGCGCCTGAGCGGTTGCAGCAATGACGCCATGGCCATGGCCTCGGTGCTGAAGACCGACGCCAATGGCGATCCGAACTTCAAGAACATAGTGCTGACATCCGCCGAGGACTACCTGAGCCGGGAAAAACTCGAGAACCAGATCCGCGAGCTGTTTGCCGGGGACTGCAATGTCGCGCTGCTGTATTTCGCCGGCCACGGCAGCTTCGATACCGACACCGACGAAGGCATGTTGATCCCGCAGGATTACAAGAGCGCCAAGGACGGGATTCGCCTGAGCGACATTCTCAACTGGGCGAGCAAGGCCACGAAGATCAAAAACAAAGTGATCATTCTCGATTGTTGCCAGAGCGGCTCGGCCGGCGAACTGCGCGCCTTGCGCAGTGAAGGCAGTGTGGTCGGCGAAGGCATGACCATTCTGACTGCCTGTAAAAAGGAAGAACCGGCGATGGAGGGCGCGCAACACGGCGTGTTCACCGGATTGTTGCTCCAGGCCCTGCACGGCGGCGCCGCGAACATCCTGGGCAAGATCACCCCCGGCAGCCTTTATTCGTTTGTCGACAACGCGCTCGATGCCTGGGAACAGCGTCCGGTGTTCAAGACCAACGTCTCGCAGTTCATTTCCCTGCGCGAAGTATCGCCGCTGATCCCCAAGGAAATCCTGCGCAAACTCCCCGAATGGTTTGCCGAAGCCGAGTCGGTGTACCCCCTCGCCCCCAGCTTTGAGCCCACCGAACCTGAATTCAACCCGGAGCACGGCGAAGTCTTCGCCCAGCTGCAAAAGTGCAACCGCCACAGCCTGGTCGAACCGGTAGACGCCGAGCACATGTACTACGCCGCCATTCACGCCACCGGCTGCCGCTTCACCGCCCTCGGCGCCTATTACCGCGAACTCGCGATCAAGGGACATTTCTGATGCCAGTGTTTATCAGCTACCGCCACATGGATCGCGCCCTCGCGGTCAAAATCAACACGCGCCTGATCCAGGCCAACATCAAGACCTACCTCGACGTACTGGATGCCGAATCCCAGACCACTGATGACATCACCGGGGTGATCACCCGCAACATCAGCGAATGCACGCACCTGCTGGCGGTGGTGTCGGAGAAAACCGCCCTGTCCTGGTGGGTACCGTTCGAAATCGGCGAGGCGACCATCACCAACCGGCGCATCTGCTCGTTCAAGACCGGCCCGACCGAGCTGCCGCTGTACCTCGATAAATGGCCGAAGCTGACCAGCGACCGGGACATCGAGTTCTTTATCGATGCTTATCGCACCGAGTCGATGCTCAAGCGCTCGATGTCACTGGATTCGGTKAACGGTAGCGAGTCGGTGCGCAGCGTCAACAAATCCAATGCGGATCGCTTTCACGCCGAGCTCAAGTCCCGAATCATCCGTGGGTTTTAACGTAGAAAACGCCAATAAAAAAGCCGACATCGCTGTCGGCTTTCTTGTCGGTCACTGCTTGGGCGRTTCAGCCGGTTTGGCTGGCTCGCCCGGCTTCAGCGCCGGGTTATCAAACAGGTTCAGACGCTCACGCAGTTCGTGAGCCGGCAGCGGTTCCTTGTCCGCCGGCAACGCATTCGGGTCGACCGGTGTAGCCGGTGCGGCTCCCGGAGCCGCCGAACCTTGCGGCGCATTAGGAGCAGGCTCCACACCTTGCGAACCTTCGATCGCACGCTGGGCTTTCTTGGTCAGCACCACGATGTCGATACGACGGTTCACCGGGTTGAACGGATGCTCGCGATCGAACAGGGCCGACGAGGCATAACCGACCACCCGTGCCACCTGCGCTTCCGGATAGCTGCCCGCCACCAGCGCACGACGCGCGGCGTTGGCACGGTTGGCCGAAAGCTCCCAGTTACCGAAATCGCCGGTGCCGGTATACGGCTTGGCGTCGGTGTGGCCGCTGATGCTGATCTTGTTCGGCACCGCTTTGATGGTGTCGGCCAGAGCCAGCAGGATGTCTTCGAAATACGGTTTCAGACGAGCCGACCCCGAGTCGAACATCGGGCGGTTTTCTGCGTCCATGATCTGGATACGCAGGCCGTCCTGCGTGATTTCGAACAGGATCTGATCCTTGAACTTCTGCAGTTGCGGGTTCTCTTCAACCTTGTTCTGCAGTTCTTGCAGCAACAGTTCGAGGCGTTCTTTCTCGACCTGCTCGGCCATGCCTTCAACCTGGTCGGTATCGATGGTGACCTTGTCCGGCTGCGGCTGGGACTTCACTTCGGGGTTGAGGGTGTTTTCCGGCGCCAGGGTCGGGGTGCCGCCCAGATCGATGATGTACGGCGTGCCGCTTTCGGAAAAACCGATCGGGTCCTTGAAGTAACCGGCGATGGCAATCTTCTGTTCCGGCGTGGCGGTGGACAGCAGCCACAACACCAGGAAGAACGCCATCATCGCTGTGGCGAAGTCCGCGAAGGCGATTTTCCAGGCGCCTCCGTGGTGTCCGCCGGCGATGCGCTTGACGCGCTTGATGATTATCGGCTGATTGTTTTCCATAACCTAAGTGCTCTGTCTCACAAATACTGTTCCTTTTTGGCAGTGCCTGTTGTCGCCATACCGCGTTGCCGCTCCTCGCCATAGCGGGCTATGACTCGTCGCGGCGCCTTGTCTGGCAACAACAGTCACTTGCCAAAAAAGGAACGTATTTGCGAAACAAAGCACTAACGACCGCGAACCGCTTGTTCCAGCTCGGCGAAGCTTGGACGGTGCGCCGGGTACAGCACCTTGCGTCCGAACTCCACGGCCAGCGATGGCGGCATGCCGGAAGCCGAAGCCACCAGCGAGGCCTTGATGGCTTCGTAGACGTTCAGTTCTTCCTTGGCATCGTGGGCCAGGGAATGGGCCAGCGGGCCGAAGAAGCCGTAGGCGGCGAGAATACCGAAGAAGGTCCCCACCAGTGCCGCACCCACGTGCAGGCCGATAGATTTCTGATCGCCCTCCCCCAGCGAAGCCATGGTCACCACGATCCCCAGTACCGCCGCGACTATACCGAAACCGGGCATGGCGTCGGCGATGCCGTTCACGGCGTGGGATGGGTGTTCCAGGTCTTCCTTGAGGCTGAACAGTTCCATGTCGAACAAGCCTTCCAGCTCGTGCGGAGCCATGTTGCCGGAGGACATGATGCGCAGGTAATCGCAGATGAACGCGGTCATGCGCTCGTCCTTGAGAACAGTCGGGTACTTGGCGAAGATCGGGCTCGCGGCGGCATCTTCGATGTCGCCTTCGATGGCCATCATGCCTTCGCGGCGGCTCTTGTTGAGGATCTCGTAGATCAGGCCCAGCACTTCAAGGTAGAAGCCATGATTGAAACGCGAGCCGAACATGCTCAGGGACTTCTTGAGCACGTGCATCGTCATGTGGCCGGGGTTGGCCTGCAAGAATGCGCCAAGGGCGGCACCGCCGATGATCATGACCTCGAAAGGCTGGATCAGGGCGGCAATTTTGCCGTGGGAAAGCACGTATCCGCCGAGCACGCTCGCGAATACGACGATGATGCCGATAATTTTAGCCATAGGTTAGGGGAGCACTTACTGAGTCGGGTTCAAGGTCATATTCGGAAGTTAAAAAATCTCTTCTTCTCCTTATCGGCAAAACTGCGCCAGACTATAGGCAGTTCAGGCGAAAAACTGATTTGACCCCATCCGGGCCCAGGTAATGTTGACGATGATCGCCTCCCACCATGGTTAACGAAACGAACGTTCCAACCCCGAAACCGACCACTCTCGAAGGCTGGGTCAAGCTTCTCGATGGCGTGCGCCTGCCGGTTCCGCAAGCCAGCCACGACCGTGTCTGCACGGCCATCCGCGACAATCGCAGCTCGCTGCGCGATATCGCCGACCTCATGCAAGGCAGCCCGGCCCTGGCCTTGAGTGTGATTCGCGAAGCCAACCGGCACACCCATGGCGGCATGACCGAGCCTGCGGAAAACCTCGAGATCGCGATCAATCGCCTCGGCCTGAAGCGCACCGAAGAACTGCTTGCGCGGCTTCCCGCCGAACCCCAGTCCGAGATTCCCAAAGTCTTGCGTCAGCTGCAGATGATCAGCCAGCACGCCACGCAACAGGCCAACGGTTTTTTTGCCAGTCGCCTGGCACGCCTGTGGCAGGACATCCACTGGGGCAGCCTGCTGTTTCTATCGCCCCTGTGGCCTTTGGCGCTGACTCATCCGAAACTGCTCGAAGAGTGGGAGCTGCGGGTCATCCATAAAGGTGAGTCGGCACGCAAAGTCGAACAGCAATTGTTTGGCGTACGCCTGCTGGACATCGGCCAGGCGCTGGTGGAGGTCTGGCGATTGCCGATCTGGGTGCAGCAGGGTTATCGCCTGTTGCTCACCGAGCAGCGGGAACTGGTGAAAGTCCTGCGCATCGCCCGTGACAGTGAGCATCCACTGCGCCAGCAGAACCGTCTCGATGACGATCCGACCCTGCGTCGCTGGCTCAATCAGCCGGCCAACACAGTGCTACTGGCCAACGGGCTGGCGCTGTCGGCGCAACACGCCTGGAACAGCCCGCACAGTGAGCGCTGGCAATTCCTGACCAGCCTTTACCTGCAAATGCCGATGGACGAGGTGCAACAGCAACTGCACCAGCAAGCCGCCAACAGCGCACGCCAACACGCCATGCCCGACCTCTGGCACCCTGCCGAATCGCTGATCTGGCCGTGGGGTATGAACCGTGTCCACGCAGGCTTGCTGCCGGCAGCGGCACCCAGCGCCGAAGACCTGGCGAAGTGGCGTAAACAATGTGCCGAATTGCTGGTCGAGCCGAGTCGCTTCACCAATGCCATACACCTGACCATCGCCGCCCGGGACGCTCTGGTGGCCTGCGGCATGCGTCGGGTGATGATCCTGATGGCCGACCGCACTCATGCCAACCTGCGCGTGCACCAGACGGTCGGCCTGCCGAAGGAAGCGGCCGGGTTGAACTTCGTGGTCAGCCAGAGCAACGTCTTGCAACGCCTGCTCGCGCAACAGGCCCAAGTGCGCCTGACACCAGCCAACAACGCGCAATTCTCGGCCCTGCTGCCCAACGGCCTGCGCTCACAGTTCAGCGGTGAACACCTGCTGCTGCGTTCACTGGTCAACAATGGCCGGGTGATCATGATCGTCGTGGCGGATCAAGGCGGCGGGCCCTTTTCGGAAATTTCCGTACAGGCCTTCGGCAAAACCGCACAGTGCATCGAGAAAGCCCTGCACAGCTTTAGCCACCGTGGCCAATAAGCTGCGTTACAATCCTCCCTTTTGTGCTCTGGAGACCTCACATGTCTGACTTCTCTGGCTTGCCGCTGGTGATCGAGCCGAGCGACTTGCTCCCTCGCCTCGACGCCCGCGAACTGATTCTGGTGGACTTGACCAGTCCCGCCCGCTACGCCGAAGGGCACATTCCCGGCGCGCGCTTTGTCGATCCGAAACGCACGCAGCTCGGCCAGGCCCCCGCACCGGGGCTGATGCCCCCGCAGGCAGCACTCGAAACGCTGTTTGGTGAATTGGGACACAACCCCGACGCGGTCTACGTGGTGTATGACGACGAAGGCGGCGGTTGGGCCGGGCGCTTCATCTGGCTGCTGGATGTCATCGGCCACAGCAAGTACCACTATATAGATGGCGGCCTGCGGGCCTGGCTGGCGGAAGGTTTGCCCATGTCGATCCAGATCCCGCCACCCGTGGGTGGCCCGGTTCCACTGACCTTGCACGATGAACCCACCGCCACCCGCGAATACCTGCAAAGCCGTCTCGGCGCCGCCGACCTGGCAATCTGGGATGCACGCGGACCGCTGGAGTACTCCGGCGAGAAAGTCCTCGCAGCCAAGGGCGGGCACATTCCCGGCGCGGTCAATTTCGAATGGACCGCCGGCATGGATCAGGCGCGCCAGTTGCGCATCCGCACCGACATGCAGCAGATCCTCGAACAACTCGGGATCAGCAAAGACAAAGAAGTGATTACCCACTGCCAGACTCACCATCGTTCTGGCTTCACCTATCTGGTGGCCAAGGCTCTCGGTTATCCGCGGGTCAAAGGCTACGCCGGCTCCTGGGGCGAATGGGGCAACCATCCCGATACCCCGGTAGAAATTTAAGATTTTTAAGGACCGTTAATGAACAAGCGTCTGTTTCTCCTCGGCCAGTACCTGCTGCCCCACAACTTGCTCTCGCGACTGGCCGGCTGCATTGCCGAATGCCGCGTGCGCTGGTTCAAGAATGCCTTTACCGCCTGGTTCGCCAAGCGTTACCAGGTGGACATGTCCCTGGCGTTGGTCGAAGACCTGACCGCCTACGAGCACTTCAATGCGTTCTTCACCCGAGCATTGAAAGACGGTGCCCGTCCGCTGGACGAGACCCCGGGCGCGGTCCTCAGCCCCGCCGACGGCGCGATCAGCCAGCTCGGCCCGATCGAGCACGGTCGTGTGTTCCAGGCCAAGGGCCACAGCTTCAGCGTGCTGGAACTGTTGGGTGGCGATGCGGCAAACGCTGCGCCGTTCATGGGTGGCGACTTCGCGACCATCTACCTGTCGCCGAAGGACTACCACCGCGTGCACATGCCACTGGCTGGTACCCTGCGCGAGATGGTCTACATCCCGGGTCGCCTGTTCTCGGTCAACCAGACCACCGCTGAAAACGTTCCGGAACTGTTCGCCCGCAACGAGCGCGTGGCGTGCATTTTCGACACCGAACGCGGGCCGATGGCCGTGGTGCTGGTGGGTGCGATGATCGTGGCTTCGATTGAAACCGTCTGGGCCGGTCTGGTGACGCCGCCGAAGCGCGAACTGAAAACCTTCCGCTACGACGAAGCCGCACGCGCGCCGATCCACCTGGAAAAAGGCGCAGAACTGGGTCGCTTCAAGCTGGGTTCGACCGCTGTCGTGCTGTTCGGGCCGGATCAGGTGAAGTGGGCTGAAGAAATGACCGCCGGTACAGCGGTGCAGATGGGTCAGGGCATGGGCTCACCGAAGGCCTGATTTGTACGCAAACCTGTAGGAGCGAGCCTGCTCGCGATGAGTGAATAGGCGACGCGTGCATTCAGAAAGCCCGCGTCATCGTTAACGTCCATCGCGAGCAGGCTCGCTCCTACAGTTGTTTTAGAGCTGGCCGTCGCGATCGCGGAAGCCCAGCAAGTACAACACACCATCCAGACCCAGGGTCGAAATCGCCTGCTTGGCCGACTGCTTGACCAGCGGCTTGGCGCGAAATGCCACGCCCAACCCGGCAATCGCCAGCATCGGCAGGTCGTTGGCACCGTCGCCGACCGCAATGGTCTGCTCCAGGCGCAAACCTTCCTTGTGCGCCAGTTCCTTCAGCAAATCGGCCTTGCGCTGCGCATCGACAATCGGCTCGACCGCCACGCCGGTGACTTTGCCGTCGACCACTTCCAGCTCGTTGGCAAACACGTAGTCGATACCCAGCTTGGCCTGCAATTGCTTGGCGAAGTAGGTGAAGCCGCCCGACAGAATCGCAGTCTTGTAGCCCAGGCGCTTGAGCTCGGCGAACAGGGTTTCGGCGCCTTCGGTCAGGCGTAGCGAGGCACCGATGGAATCCAGTACATTGACGTCCAGACCTTTGAGCAAGGCCAGGCGCTCCTTGAAGCTGGCGCGAAAATCCAGCTCACCGGCCATCGCCCGTTCGGTGATTTCCGAAACCTTGTCACCCACACCGGCCGCCTTGGYCAGTTCATCGATCACTTCGGCTTCGATCAGCGTTGAATCCATGTCGAACACCGCCAGGCGACGGTTGCGCCGGAACAGCGAATCTTCCTGGAAGGCGATGTCGACGTTCAGTTCCTGGGCAACGCTGAGGAATTCGGCACGCAGCGCCTGCGGATCAGCCGCCTCGCCACGCACGGAAAACTCGATGCAACCCTTGCCCTTGTCGGCCGGCGTATCCAGCGGCATACGCCCGGACAGACGATCGATGTGGTCGATGTTCAGGCCATATTTGGCGGTGATCGAGCTCACGGCCTGCAACTGCCCGGCTGTCACCTTGCGGGTCAACAGGGTCACGATGTGGCGTTTTTTACCCTGGTTGCCGACCCACTGCTGGTAATCCTCTTCGGACACCGGCGTGAAACGCACCTGTTGATCGAGCTCGTACCCCTTGAACAGGATGTCCTTGAGCACGGACTTGCCTTGTTCGGTGTCGGGAATTTCAACCAGGATGCCGAACGACAAGGTGTCGTGGATCACCGCCTGACCGATGTCGAGAATGTTCACACCACCCTGGGCCAGAACGCCGGTAATGGCCGCAGTCAGACCCGGACGGTCGACTCCCGTGATGTTTATCAGGACGATTTCGCGCAAGGCGCACCCCCGCAGGTGGAAAAAAAACGCATTCTACCCACTTTCAGTGACCATCGGGCACCGCGAGCGCTTTGACGGCCTAGGGCCTGTCGCTATACTGCGCGTCAACTTCACGGACAAAAGAGCCGAGCTCAAGTGAACCGGCCCACGCCAGTAAAAACCGACAACTTCTTCCTGCTGATCTTCCGGGCACTGCGCCACCGCCGTGTACCGATTGCATTGCGCATCGCCAGCCATAACGTGATCCTGGTCGCCCTGGCCCTGGTCATCTATGCCGGTGTGATGGGCTTGCAGTTCAAGCAGGCCATGCACGAGCAGGCGGATGCGCTGGGCGAAAGCCTGACTACGCAGACGGCCACCTCGGCCACCGAGCTGTTGGTGTCCAACGACATCCTCAGCCTCAACGTGCTGCTCAACAACCTGACCAAGAACAAACTGGTGGCTCACGCTGCCATCTACAGTCCGGACAACCGTATCCTTGCCGAGTCCGGCCAGCGCCCCAAGCATGGCCTGCTGGGCGAAGCCGAGGGCATGTACCAGAGCAAGATCACCTTCCAGGACGTGACTGCCGGGCAATTGCGTATCAGTCTGGACATGGACCAGTTCCAGCAGCCGATGACCATCAGCCTGCAGAGCATGGGCATTTTGAGCGCCATCCTGCTGGCCCTGTCTCTGGCCTTGAGCCTGCGCATGGGGCGTTATCTCTCCACGCCGCTGCTGCAATTACGGGTGTGGCTGCGCAATATCGATGAATACACCCCGGCCACCGACCGCCAGGACGAAATCGGTGACCTGGCGCGCCAGCTGCACGCCAACTTCGCCCCGGAGCCCGCCCCAGTGCCGGAACCGGAGCCGGAACCAGAATTCGACGACATGGATGACGAGGCCGACCCGGCCTTCGAAGTCCGTAACCTGCGCGACCCGAGTTTCGACGAGAGCCGCCCCGTAGCCGCGCTCAAGCCAGCGCCACGGCAAATCGTCAGCACCGTCGAAGACGACGATGACGAAGACCCGTTCGCCGATCTGCGCGATGAGTCGCTGGACAGCACCCCACAACCGGTGATCCGCAAGGCCACGCCGAGCGTGCCGCAACACAGCGCGGTGCTGGCGGTGCAGTTGGGCTCCCAGGAGCAACTGCGACGCCTGCCGCGGGCGCGGCTTGAAGAACTGCTCGAACGCTATCGCGATTGTCTCGACCAGGCCGCTTCGCTGTATCAAGGCGAAGTGGAGACCTTGAACGACGGCAGCACGCTGATGCTGTTCCACACGGAAGACTGCGGTGACGATTACCTGACCAACGCCATTTGCTGTGGCGAGCTGCTGCGGGCCCTCGGCCACCAGTTGCAGATCGAAGTCGCGGACAGCGGTATCACCCTGCAATTGCAGCTGGGCCTGACACTCGGTGACGAACTGTTCGGCCTGAGCCAGATCGACCTGCTGCTGACCGACTCCGCCCAGGACGCCCTGGCCCTGTCGCAACACAGCCGCAACCTGCTGCTGGTGGAGCGCAAGATCAGCGACGACGCGTTGATCCGCCAGCGTGCACGGATCCGCCCGATTGCCAGCCCTGAAGGTGCATGCTGCGTGGAGCGGTTGATGGAGCCGTATCCGTCGATGCTTGAACGGCAATTGGCGCGGATGCATGAGCGCCGGGCTTAAGCCTTGACCCCGATGTGAAGAAGCCCGCAGATGAGCGATCGTCTGCGGGCTTTTCATTGCCTGGATGGGCCTCATCGCGAGCAAGCTCGCTCCCACATTGGTCTCTGTGAATACAATTCTTGCGTACGACCCCGCCCCCTAATGAAATGGCTACCCCCGCCGCCCCCTGTGATCGACCACTAAGCTTTCACAGGGGGCTTATCGGAGATCATTGCCATGAGCAAAGTAGCTATTGCCGCCATCGATCTGGGAAAACACACCTTTCATCTACATGCACAGGATGATCGTGGTCACGAGCTGTACCGCAAAAAATTCAATCGGGTAGCGCTCATGCAGCACCTGATGAACCTTGAGCCCTGCACTGTCGTGATGGAGGCCTGCGG